>JANPGQ010000047.1:0-10947 GCA_031423975.1 Cytophagales bacterium
CGATTGTTGGAATTGCAATATCTTCAAATTGATTAAAAACTTCTTCTTGACCTTCTTTGAGGTAAATAAGTTGCGTTATGAAAATCATAAAATTAAAATTTTACTTTACCCTAAAACCGTCAAAGCCCGATTCAACCTTTCACTCACTTCATCTCTACCCATAATTTCCAGCGAAAGCATTAAATCTGGACCAGCGTTTGCACCCGTGAGGGCTACTCGCAACATTTGCATAATTTTACCCATTTTGATACCTACCTTTTCCAATTCCGCTGACAAAGCGTGCTTGATTTCATCAGCTACAAAATTTTCAATACTTGGTAAAATATTCACAAAAACCGTGATTCCGTTTCGTGCATCATCGTTCCATTTGGTGGCTACGATAGCTTCATCATAAGCTGTTGGGGCAGTCAAAAGTGCTTCTGTTTCTTTCGTTATTTCTTGTGGAAACGTTACTCTTTCTTTAAACAAATGTACTATTTTTTTTGCTTTATCTATCTCTAAATCAGGTAAATATGTTTTGGCTAAATCTTCATCAGATTGTAATTTCAGGTATTGCTGATTGTACCATTTTGCTTTATTTACGTCAAATTTCGCTCCCGCTTTGTTGATTCTTTCCAAACTAAAAGCCTCAATCAATTCGTCCATCGTAAACATTTCTTGCTCCGTGCCAGGATTCCAACCCAAAAACGCCAAAAAGTTCACCATTGCTTCTTTCAAATAGCCTTCTTCTCTAAAACCAATGGATTTTGTTCCGTCTGGATTAGTCCATTCTAAAGGAAAAATAGGAAAACCTCCCGAATCTGCATCTCTTTTCGAGAGTTTTCCGTTGCCTTCTGGTTTCAATAAAAGAGGCAAATGAGCAAACTGTGGCATGGTATCTTCCCAACCAAAAGCACGATATAACAATACATGAAGTGGTGCGGATGGCAACCATTCTTCGCCCCTGATAACGTGGGTAATTTCCATCAAATGGTCATCCACCACATTGGCAAGATGATAAGTCGGCATTCCGTCTGACTTCATCAAAACCTTATCGTCCATCGTGGAAGAATGCACGTGAACCCAATCACGAATAATATCCTTCAAACGGATTTCTTCTTTGGCTGGCACTTTCAATCGAATCACAAAAGGCTCGCCCGCTTCTATTTTCGCCTTAGTTTCAGCCTCCGAAAGGGTCAAAGAATTATTCAACTTCGTGCGTGTTGCTGCATTGTAAGTAAACGCAGAACCTTGGCTTTCAAGTGTTTGACGCATGGCATCTAATTCCTCCGAAGTATCAAAAGCGTAATAAGCCTTACCTTCATTGATAAGTTTCATGGCGTATTCCATGTACATTGGCTTGCGTTCCGACTGTCTGTATGGGGCGTGTGGACCACCTACGCCAACGCCTTCGTCAATGGTTATGCCCACCCATGCGAGGGCTTCTAAAATATATTCTTCTGCTCCTTCCACATACCGAGTCTGGTCGGTATCTTCAATTCTGAGCAACATTTTTCCGCCTAATTGTTTGGCTAATAAATAGTTATACAAAGCCGTTCTGACTCCACCAATGTGCAATGCTCCCGTAGGACTCGGTGCAAAACGTACTCTTACTTGTTTGTTCATGTTTCTATTTGTGATTGAGTGATTTGGTGATTGAGTGATTTGAAGAGTCGGAAAATCACTCAATCACTCAATCACCAAATCACAAATTAAATAACCGCTACGCACGAAATCTCTACATTTACATCTTTGGGTAAACGAGCTACTTCTACCGTTTCTCGGGCTGGTGGATTGGTGGTGAAATATTCGCCATACACGCCATTGATTGCCGCAAAATTATTCATGTCTTTTACGAAAATTGTGCATTTTACCACATTCTCAAAAGTCATTTCGGCAGCTTCCAAAATGGCTTTCATATTTTCCATTACCTGTTTGGTTTCATCTTCAATATTCGCTCCAGCTTCTACTTTGGCAAGAGCAATTTGTCCCGAAACGTATAAAGTGCCATTCGATAAAACCGCTTGTGAATACGGACCGATTGCGGCAGGAGCTTTTTCTGTAAATATGATTTGTTTCATCCTTAAATATATCCTTTAAAATTTCTTGCAAGTTACGAAATGATTACTTCATTAAACAATCGTAAAGGTGGATTGTTAATGAATATAGACCATAAAATAATGTCAAACGCAATCAGATATATCTTCAAAACGCCCACTTGGCTAACCGTCATTTTGGGAATATTTTTATTAGGTTGGCAATCCTATCAGGGAATTTTATCACAAAATATTCAAGTTGCATTTTTTGTAATGCTCATTTTGTTGACTGGTATTCCGCACGGTTCATTAGACCATTTAATTCAGGAAGCCAATGATAAACGACAAAATAGGGTTTATAATCTCACCAAATTTATGCTAAAATACTTGTTATTTATGGTAGTGTATGGCTTGGCTTGGTATTGGTTTTCGGGAATAAGTTTGATGATTTTTTTGATTATTTCCGCTTGGCATTTTGGCGAAACAGATTTGGAAAATGTCCCTCTCAAATCTCGTATTTGGTCATTCACAAGGCTTTTTTATGGTTTTTACATTTTGGCTTTCATTCTTTTAATGCACACAGGTGAAGTCAACCCCATCGTTCAAAAGATGATAATGGGACAAAAAAATGCCCTTCTTTTCTGGAAATTTATTCAATTAAACGTCAAGCAAATTTTGTATTTATTGGGGCTTGGGCTTTCTACTATTTTCATTGTAGCTCAGTCAGAACATCTTATTAAGTTTGATAAAGTTAGAATTTTTCGCCTTATTCTAATACTTACCTTAACAATCTACCTGCCCTTACTACCAGCGTTTGCCCTTTATTTTGGGGGATGGCACGCCCTCTGTGCTTTTGATACCATTCACGGATATTTACAGAAAGACCATCCTTCATTAACCTTCAAATCCGTATATCTCAAAGCATTGCCATTCACCATCATGGCGATAATTTTCTTGAGTGCTTTTCTTTGGTATTGTAAAAACTACACACAGGCATATAACCCTTTTCCGATTTTATTCATTTTCATTTCTCTTATCACTTTACCTCACTTGGTGATAGCTAACCAGATGAATAATGAAACCAAATAACATTTGTTGATTTTTTTTTAAAAAAAACTAAACAATAAATTAAACACAATGTTATCTAATTGAAATAATAACATTTCATGTTAATAAAATCCATTAAAATTTTAAAACAAATTCATTATGAACACATTCAACATCCTCTTGAATGGTAATCTCCAAGCTGGTGATTACATCGGATTCACTTTTTTCACGGGCTATATGTCTATGTTAGCAGCTTCTGTCTTCTTCTTTGTTGAAAGAGGTGGAGTTTCGGACAAGTGGAAAACATCATTAACCATTTCAGGGTTGATTACTTTCATCGCTGCCGTTCACTACTTCTATATGAGAGGTGTATGGTTGGAGACTGGTACATCACCAACCCAATTTCGTTACATTGACTGGACACTAACTGTGCCTTTGATGTGCGTTGAGTACTTCTTAATTTTGAAGCCAGCAGGTGCAAAAGGCGGAATGTTAGTACGTTTATTAGCAGGCTCAATCTTGATGTTAGTAGCTGGTTACATCGGAGAAGCGGTTACTCCAGAAAGCAACGTAATGTGGGGAATTATCTCGACAGCGGGTTGGGCAGTAATTATCTATGAAATCTACATGGGTGAGGCTTCTAAATTGGTAGCATCTTCAACCAATGTAGCAGTAGTAGATGGTTACAAAGTGATGAGATGGTTTACTTTGGTAGGTTGGGCGATTTATCCAATTGGATATTGTATGTTGCCAGGAAACATCTTGCACGGATTAGTTGCAGGTGCTGACTTCACAAAAAGTTCACCAGTTGATTTAGCGTACAACATTGCAGATGCTATCAACAAAATTGGTTTTGGCTTAGTGGTTTATACAATTGCTAAATCTGCTACTGCTGCTGAACAAGCAAAAGTGGCTTAAATACCAACCATTAAAATTAAAAAATAGTAAAGGCAGGGAATGGAACTCCCTGCCTTTTTCTATTGAACACACCTCTAACATCCTCGAAAGAAATGCGGGTGCAAAATTAACGCTATTTTTTTAGGAATTATTATCTTCATTTGAATCCATATCCTGAATAACCTTCATAATGGTCAGGAAAACTAAAATACTGATACCTAAGAAAACTAAATATTTTCCTGAAAACAGACGGTCAAAATTGAAACCTGCATTATGGTAAATCACAAAAATGCAGAACACAAAATAGAAAATACTCATCAAAATGGTTATTATTTTACGTTTTTTCATCGGAATAATTGTTAGGGTGAATGATACTATAATTTACGATTTTTAGACGAATAATTACCCTCTTATTTCCAATTTCTTCTCATTCTCCTCTTGGTTTCATACTTTTGTAAAAAAGACGAAAGTTTATGCTCCAAATTAATCAAATTCATCACGTTGCCATCATTTGTTCTGATTACCAAAAATCAAAATATTTCTATACAAATATCTTAGGATTTAAGGTTGAAAAGGAAGTCTATCGAACAGAACGTCAATCGTACAAGTTAGATTTATCAGTCAATGGAATGTATCAAATTGAATTATTCTCATTCTCGAATCCACCCGCTCGGACATCACGCCCAGAAGCCTGTGGTTTAAGACATTTGGCTTTTTTAGTAAATAATTTGAATGAAACCAGAGAACAATTATTAACACAAAATATTGATTGTGAGCCAATTAGAATTGATGAATTCACGGATAAAGCATTCTTTTTCATTGCCGACCCAGACGGTTTGCCGATTGAATTTTATGAAGTATAATTATTTTTCATACAGAATTTTTTTTCATTGCTACCCAAAAACATGAACAAACCACTATTATTTATCTCATTTATCGCTCTACTGTCGAGTTGCAGTAAATCTCCTAAAAACGATTTAGACTCTACAACAGATACGTTGAGTTATACAATCAAAACTTTTGAAAAACACAGTAAAACTTGTGTCAATCAAGACTCATTATGTGCTACCGTAAAGTTTGAATATCCTCAATTTGAGTCAGTTACATTGAATGAAATCATTAAAAAGGAAATCATTAATGTCTATCATGACGATGCGGATAGTTCAACATCTCGCCCTACTAATTTCGAGGAATTAGCTAAGCCTTTTGTGGATGATTATGATGAAAAACTGCAAGAAGGTAAAGAATATGTTAATAAAGCTAATGAGCAAAATGAAGGTGGCTTCTTGGCAACACCTTGGAATATGGAAGCCTATACTGATGTGCAACGCCAAACCGATAAATACCTGATGTTACATACCAATACCAACTGGTTTATGGGCGGAAATCATCCAATCAGCATGGAGTATTATTACATCTATGACCGCAAGGATTTTAAGAGAATAAAATTGGAAGATTTATTCAAACCCAATTTTGACAAAAAACTTTTACTTATTGCCGAAACTATTTTTAGAAAACAAGAGAAACTAAAACCAGCCGATAAATTAACCGACGAAAATGGTTATTTCTTTGAAAAAGGGCGTTTTATACTGAATGACAATTTTACGCTCACTCAAACGGGAATCAAGTTTTTATATAATGTTTACGAAATAAAAGCTTATGCTGCGGGAATAACAGAATTGGAAATACCATATTCGGATGTGAAGGAGATTTTGAAATGATTTTTTACCACATAGGAAGGATAAATTGAGACAGCAAGCGAGTAGTTCTCTATTGAAAACTACTCACTGTCTCTTGATTAAATAGAGAGGAAAACGGAAAAGCCTTACTATTTGTTTGCAATTAGGTAAATGCACTGTTCATCACAGTAGGGGGTGTAAAATAGACAAGTAGAAATCAGCTATTAATTTGCAAGCGGGTTAATTGTTTTGTTTGACGAATAGGAAGAACTATTATAAGGTTGTTGAACTAAATACTGAGAATATTTTAAATAAGGATTATATCCAGAGAAAAATTCGATTATTTCTTATTGAAAATTATTCGAATATCGATGCCCGTTACCGATAATAACAGGTAAGTTCCAAATGCCAAAAGTCCGATGGCTAAAATGGGAATTAAAATATACATTGCCTTGTGAGGTAGTTTAGAAGTACAAAGCACGTAAATTATTTTGGTTCGTTTTAGCGTAGAATTACCTAATCTTCAATCTATTTTTAAGTTTTTTTCAATTATTTTCTTAACAAATGTTAATTTTTAGAGGAATGGAGACAATTTCATGGCAAGAATTTGAAAAAGTACAGCTTCGGGCAGGTACAATCTTAGAAGTTAGAGATTTTCCGAAAGCCAAGAAACCAGCCTACCAATTGATGGTAGATTTGGGGGAAGAGGTGGGAATAAAACAGTCATCAGCACAATTGACAAAACTGTATTCCAAAGAAGACCTTTTGGGCAGACAGGTGATATGTGTAACAAATTTTGCTCCTCGGCAGATTGCCAATTTCATTTCTGAAATCTTAGTAACGGGTTTCATTTTACCCGATGGTGAAGTAGTTTTAGCCACCATAGAACGCCCCGTTGCTAATGGAACTTTATTAGCCTAAAATATTCTGGATAATTTTGCAACAAGCTATCATTTAGTTAGTTATCTTCGTGAATATTTTAAACTTCTCTGATTATGAAACGCAAACTACTCTACATTTTTTTCGCCGCCGTTATCTCATTTACTTCAACTGGCTTCGGTTTTATTGAATCTTCAACAGTTATGAACCGAAGAATTAACCATCATGCAAAATCTGATTCTTTGAGGATTAATACGGTCAATATCTCACTCAAGAATACTTCGATTTCTCCAAGAGAGATTCAAAAATCTGAACATGAAACCATTACAAAATCCATTATTCAATGGGTGGCTGATGCGGTAAAAAATACTGTTGAAAAAATACTAACTTTTGTGGTAAAAATTGTCCAAACCATTATTATTGATTTTATAAAGTTTTTCACAAAATAAAAATTTCTCTAAAATAAACATCGCTTCTTCTGTATCAAAATCCTTTTTGATTTCGTTTCTATCGTAATACAACGTAACAAACCAAAGCTATTCAAATCCTTAATAATCAATCCTTTGGCATAGAAATTGTCGTAAGTTTGATATATCGTTCTGATTTGCTGTGTATCACGAATTTTTATTCGTTTGGTCTTTCTAAATATTGGCGATTTGCCGTTGGTGTTGAAAAATACTTACCTCTCTGAAACCAATCAACATACCTTCAACAAAACAACACCAATTGGTATGAAACTCCTATTTTCATTCTTGTTGGTAATATTAGGAATATTGCCAACGCTTGCACAAAATCTCCAAGTAAAATCTGTCGGAGAATTCCGTAAAATTATGTACGATGCTGATTTGTCGGCTAAAATTAGTTTGGATACACTCACGCACAAAAATCTATTTGCGATTGGCGTAATGGATAGCTTGCGGGGAGAAATAGTAATTGCCAACGGAAAACCTTTAGCTTCGTCAATTCAAAATACGTATGTAAGAACCGACACCACCTTCAATCATAAAGCAACGATGTTGGTGTATGCTTATGTAAAAAACTGGAAAGAGGTTACCATTGAGCAAGATCTCAACAATACTGAAGAATTGGAAGCCTTGGTAAAAAGATTAGCTGCTGACAATGGCATTGATGTTTCAAAACCCTTTCCTTTTATGGTAAAAGCATGGGTTAGGAATATTAATTATAATGTAATGGATTGGCAGTCAGGTATTTCTCATACCGCAGAAACGCATACACAGTTTGCACACGGTTTATTTCATTCTGCTACTACGGTAATGTTAGCTGGTTTTTATTCAGAAAATCATAAGGGAATTTTCACGCCTTTTGAGAGTAAAATGTTGGTTAATGCCGTTACTTCAAACCCCATAACTTGCGGACATTTGGAGAGTATTGAGACCTTCGGAAAAATGGCAATTTACTTTCCAGATAATAATGGCACTTCAAAAAGTATTGCAGTAGAAGCAATAAAATTAGAAGAATATTAATTTAGATATGAAATAGGAGATATGAAACATGAAATGACATAACCCTTGTAAGCGTGAAAAGCGCTTACAAGGGTTATTTTTTGTAAAATCAAATATCTGCGTAAATCTGCAGCATCAGCGTCATCAGCATGCCAATCCAATTACAACAAAGCTGCCCCAAAGACTCCCGCACTATCGCCTAAAAGTGGCTTTACGATGGGCGTTGAGAGTTTTTTGTTATTGAAGATATATTTTTTAATTCTTTCGTAACCTTCGGTATAGAGCAAATCTATGTTCCCTACGCCACCTCCAATTACGATTAAATCAGGGTCGAGGACGTTGATTAAAGTTGAAATTCCCCTTCCATAAAATTCTAATAATCTTTCAATTGTCGCCTCCGCTTGTGGGTCAGATTTGGCTTCGTATCGAGCTAATATTTCTTTTAATTTTAAGTGATTACCCGTATTTTTTTCGTAAAACTTTTCCAAAGCTACGCCTGAAATTACGTTTTCTACGCAACCAGATTTTCCACAATAGCAAGGTACTCCGCCTTCATCAATGATGTTGTGTCCCCACTCGCCCCCGATACCGTGATGCCCGCCAATTACTCGCCCATGAACGACCAAGCCACCACCAACACCCGACCCCATGATAACCCCAAAAACCAATTCGGCATTGGGATAATTTTTGCCTGCACCCATTAAAGCCTCTGCCAAAGCAAATGAATTAGCATCGTTCGCCAGTTTGACGGGAACGCCCAAAGCCTTTTCTAAATCCGCCTGCATGGGTTGCCCATTCATACAAACGGTATTAGAGTTTTTCATCGTAAGTGTTTCAGGGTCAAGAACGCCAGGCGTAGCAAATCCGATTTTTGTAGGGCGTTCGCCCAATTCTTCAGCCACTTGATTTACCAACTTAACTATCTGACTGATAATGTGTTGATAGCCTTTGTCGGCTTCAGTAGGAAGGCGTTTCCTGAGAATTACCTCCAAATTATTTTCACTATCCAATACGGCACATTCAATTTTTGTACCTCCTAAATCTATACCCCAAAGTTTCATTTTTTTGGCTTTTGGCTTTCAGCTATTAGCTATCAGCAATCAATTTTAATTTTTTATTATAATTCTCTATTTACTTTTTACTAAATATCCAATTCAATTTTTTCAAAACTGCTTCATCCTGCGTAAATCCACGGACGTATTTTTCGATAAATTCAGCGTCTTTTTTATCAATTCCTTTTACGCCTTTATAAAAGCTATCAATTACATCTGCCGCTTTATCATTTTGTCCAGACTTGAAAAGTGCTTTGGTTTCTATCAATAAAAAACGCCCTGCAATGGATTTATCATCAATGCCTACTTTCTTGAGATTGGCTTTCATTTCCGCAATTTTTTCCAAAGAATATCCATCCGCCCTACTGCAATATAGACTGTACATCACAATATTTTCAGCGGTTGAATTAACTAATTTGGGGTCATTTTTGGCGTAATAGGCGGGCAAATTATTCATCAAATGCTTGAAAAGTGGGTTTTCATCATCAAGAATTACTTTTTGCAAAATCAAGAAATTTGATGGACTCGTAAACCCCACGGCTTCTTGCTTTTTAGCATAAGCGTTCATGGCAGCAATGTTTTGCGTAGTGTCACAAATCATGCGACAGGTGTAGGCGTACTCAATCAAAAAATTATCTTCTTGAACGCCTTGCTGGAAATATCCTTTATACGATGCCGTGTTTTTGGTAGGGTCAATGGCACGGTCGGCTAAGGTTTTTAGATACGGTTCATTATTTTGTTCATCGCCCGCAGGTTGGATATGCAAGAGGTTTTCTTCCTTATCCCAAAACGTCATCATGGGTGTAGAAACCACATAAATATTGTGTTTTTGACGTAAAGCACGCCCTTCGGGAGAATTTACTTCCACTTGATACGATACAAATTTTTGGTTGTAATACGCTCCAACGCCAGCGTTATTATCAAAGGTTTTCTTGAAATTCTCGCAATGGGGACAGCCGATAGCGTATATTTCTACAAAAACGGGTTTGTTCTGTTTCTGAGCAATTTCAAACGCATTTTTCAGACTGGTTTTTACAAAACGAATACCTTTGGTGGGCGTTTGGGCATTAGCGGTAATTACTGCGAAGAGTAAAAAGAGATTAAAGATATTTTTAAACATGGATGTTCTGATGATGGTTTTACCCTAAAATTAGGTAACATTTTAAAGGGTTCAAAATGTTTACCCACATAAACGTAAGAAAATCCTTTTTTGTATATTTTGATCGGATAGCCGACAATTTGAAAACTGGCATTATATTTCCTTTATAATTCTTTCAATATTCACAAAATTCCCACAATCTCATGAAAAAATTATTTCTATTCATTTCTACTTTCGTTTTAACCTTTTCTGTGTACGCCCAACAAAATAATAATTATGCTGAATTGGGTGGTGGCATTGGCTCTTCGGTAGGTTCTATCAATGTGGCTTTGCACAAAAATTGGACTCTGGGTAAAAAGCATAAATTTGTCATTGGCACTGGTGTAAGGTTTACCTCTTTCTTTGGAACGAACGTAAATTTCACTACTGCCCCCGCAGACTTGACGGGTAATGATAAAAATATTGATACACTTTTAGCCCTTACGCCTAATATGTCTTCTATAAATGCTCTAATTAATTTGGGTTATCGCTTGAATAATAAGCTCGAAATAGGTTTCAATATTGATGTCATTGGATTTTCATTTGGCACAAAAAGTACGCCTACGTTTATTTCCAACGGGAAAAAGATGGTTACAACTGCAAATCCCACAAGTCCGAATATTCTTTTGGTAGGTGATAATGACAAGGGTTCACTGAATTCCAATTTGTACGTGAAGTATGAAATTAGTAGGGATGTAGGGATTAAATTAGCCTATCAATATTTGTTTAACGAATTGACTTCTGATACGAAAATTCAAACTTTACCGTCTGTTAATG
>JANPGQ010000048.1:0-8045 GCA_031423975.1 Cytophagales bacterium
GGCATGAATGCGATAGTTTTTTATTTGGTAGTGATGTTATTTACCAACCTTGCAGCATTTCTTTTACTGGATTTTTTAGAGAAAGGAGTTGATTCCAACACTCAATCACTTAATCACTCAATCACCAATTTCAGAGGTATAGGCAGGGTAAATCCTTTCTACGGAATTATGATGTTGATTGTGATGGTATCATTGGTGGGGCTGCCACCAACGGCAGGTTTTATCGCTAAGCTGAATATTTTTACCGCTCTTTGGGAATCTTATCAGACCACACACGAGTCTATTCTGTTATGGCTTTTTATATTCGGATTGATGAATACGGTAGTTTCTTTATTCTTTTATCTGAAAATTCCTTTTATGATGTTTTTCAAAGAACCCCTTGAAAATCAACACTTTGAACTCAATTCTAAACAATATTTTTTAGCCATAATCTTAGTTTTACCAATTCTGATTCTGTTTTTCAAGGCAGATTGGTTAATGGACTTGGTGAGTTATTTGTGAGGATTATCTTAAAAATACGCCCATATTTTCCTCATCATCCAAGACTACCGAAACGTAATCGCTGATGGTGGTGGATAATTGATAACCCACATAATCCGCTAAAATCGGGAATCTACGGTAATTTCTATCCACCATCACCGCTACTTGAATTCTTTTTACGGGAATCATCAAAAACGGTGAAAGGCTATAGGCAAAGGTTCTGCCCGTATTCAGTACGTCATCTACCACGATAATGGTTTTATGTTCCAAAAAACGTTCGTCACAGTCAAATTCTACGGGGCTGTCGTAGGTAACGTCCTTTTCTACGTCAATCAAAACGGCAGTGGTTTCTATGGAAGAAATTTTGTTGAGCGTTTCTGCCAATTTCTTGGCAAAATAATGTCCTTGCCCTTTTATGCCCGCAATTACGATTTGGGTCTCTTCAAAATTATTTTCGTAAATCTCAAAGGCAATTCTCTTGATTTTCTGTAAAACCTGCGTTTGCGAGAGTAATTGGGTTTCAGTTAATTCCATCGGCTTAATGTAATGAATAATTAATAGAGAATAATGAATAGTTTAGATTGGGTATCTATAATTTTTCTTGAAATTATTAATCAAAGGTACAAATAAGTTATTCTTTTAAATAAAATTGAGAACGCTAAAAACTATTAATTATGCTCTATTCTCTATTAATTATCAACAATTAATTACCTTTGCAGTCCAATTTAAAACGATTTAGAATTAATCGAACATTATCATAGCTCAAAGCTAAAAACTCTCATTACAAAAAATGGCAAAAGGATTTTCACAAGGACAACAACGCAGAGTACAACAACCAATGCCCAGCAACCCATTGGCGATAAAAACCAAGAAATTTGCGTTGGAAAAAAATAAATTTATTAGTTTAAACATCATGCAAGTTATCAGAACGAAGTGGTATTGGGGTTTTGCACCCTTAGCCCTCATTTTGATTAATGCCGGGTTGAACATCAGTAAGGTATATCCAAACTACTGGATTTATGTGATTGCGGTATTATCGGTTATTCTTTACATTGCTTTTTGGGCAATTCAGTTTACGGGCGTTACGCAGTTAGAGCAGTACAAGCAATTATTCCAAAAATATCGTTACGAAATTGATAGTCGCCAAATCTTGATGAAATTGAATGATACCGAAGGCGGAATCATTAAGTGGGACATGATAAAATCGGCTCGAAAAGAGAAAGGTAGCTATGTTTTGGACATGGGTTCATACCAATTTATTCACTTGCCTTTTACCGTTTTTAGTAGTGATAGCGATAAGAAATTGATGGATAGAATTTTGAAAGATAAAGGATATATCCAAGTGGATTAAGCATCATAAAAAGCCTTTCAGACGATTCTGAAAGGCTTTTTTATGACAAACTAATATTTTACCTGAATACCATGATAATATTCTTGGGCTTCATAATCCTTGCGGAGTGGATGCCCAACCCAGTCTTCGGGCAGTAGAATTCTGCGTAAATCGGGATGATTTGTAAACGAAATTCCCATTAAATCAAAGGTTTCACGCTCGTGCCAATCGGCAGTTTTCCAAATATGGCTGACCGTTGGAACTTGTGGAAGACTTTCACCAATTTTATTTCTGGGCATGATAACCTTCAACATCAAAGCCTGTTCAAAAGGAATGGAATACAAGTTATAAATTACTTCCATTGTGCCAATGTCCATTGCGGCTTTCTCCACGCCGTTATCCAAGCCCGTAAGGCACGAAAGCATATCAAAATAACATTCTTCGTGGGTGTGCATGAGCATACAAACCTCCGCAATGCGTTCCGTTGGTACGGTTAGGCATTGGTGGTCAGCATTCAAAATCAGTGCTTCACCCAAGTTTTCAATAATTATATCTTTAAATTTTTCAATCATTTTTTCTAATTTTACACTTCTCTACAATATCACACTTAATGAATCTCCTATGCTAATTTCTCCTTCCTGAATCACTCTACATGTAATCCCACCGTGTCCACGCATGGCATTATAACCACCTTTACCCAGATTCTCCTCCATTCTGCTACACGGAAAACAAAAACCAGTCATTTCTAAGATTGCTTCTCCAATTTTGAATTGTTTTCCCTTCAAAGCATTCAAATTGATACCTTTTACTACGATATTTCTTCTAATAAAGGCAGGGTCAATGGTATCTTTGCCTAAAAATGAAGCCACCGCCTGTAAATGTTCTTCTTGGATAATAGTTACTTGGCGTTTACCAGTTGCATTTGGTTTATAAGCACGGTCGCCAGTGAGTCCGCCGATATTGGCAAAAGTATTTTCCAAAATCTCCATCGGTTGGCGAGTCTTCGGGCGAATTCCAATCCAACGCACTACGCCCGATTGAGCAAAATTTTCAAATAAGTCTTTAAAGGCTGTTTCTGAGGCTGATAGCAGCATATTTTCCGTATTAATTTGTACCAAACAACATCAATTCTATATCCGTAAAAGGAAGTTGAACCATTTTCTCAAATTGTAAGCCAATCTTTTTAATTAGTTTAATAGAATCCGCATTATCTGGATTCACAATGGCAATAATTTTATGAAGCTGAAGGGTATTTTGAGCATATATTAAAGTGGCGGAGGCGGCTTCAAAACCGTAACCTTTGCCGATAAATTGTGGCAAGAAGGCAAAACCAATGTCTGTATCGTCCAAAGAATCTCTTTTTACCAATCCACACATTCCAATGGACTCACCAGTTTCTTTAACCGCTACCAAGTAAAAACCAAAGCCATGCGTGGAATAGTTTTTGATATTTCCGTTGATAAGATATTGTTGAGCCTCTTCAACACTATGCACATTTCTATCACCAATAAAACGTATCCACGTGGGCGTATTCAGCAATTCAAGCATAAAAGGGGCATCTTCAATCGTAAATTTTCGTAGTATCAATCTTTCAGTTTCAATAACTATTTCCATACTTAATAATCCTGTTTTTTCTTTAAATATATTTCGTACTGTTCGGGTATGAGTACCTCCTTCAATTCTTTGTCTTTCCCCGCCTTCATAGCTGTATATTTTTCTCGCATTTTAGTACGTTGTTCTTCGGTGTAGGGTGGCAACATTTTTTTAGCTTCATCCATAATATCCATCTTTTTGAAGGCATAATTGATGTTGATATTTTCCACCTTTGGAACTTGCTCCTCGGTCAATTTCAGTTTTTTTGTCATCCATTTTGTATCCTCGGTAGCTATTTTCTCAGGATCCATTTCTTCCTTTTTCTGAGGAAAATTTACCGTAGGGTCAGACATTCTACTACGCCCATACCCACCCGCACCACCATAACCTCCACCACCACCATAGCCGCCACCGTATTGAGCGTGGGTTTGTTGGCTGGATATTACAAAAAGGCAAATCGTGACAAAAAAAATGTATATTGAGTTCTTCATGATTTCTTGTGGTTGAAAATTGTTTTTTGGAATTAATGAATCATTTAACAAAGATTATACATTTTTTTGAAATCTTATCTAAAAATCAATCCAGTTTTCCTCGAACCAGCGTTACATAGCCCGTTTGTGTAGGCAAAGTATCATCGCCCGTTTTTATCACGTAAAAGTACGTTCCCATCGGCAGAGGGTCATTACCTTTTTTACCGTTGAAAGGGTTATTGGCGTAATTTTTTGTCGTAAAAATCTCACTTCCCCAACGATTGAAAATCGAAACTTCCGAATCTTTATAATCTTCGTCTTCAATTCCTTCCAAAACCCAAGTATCATTTGTACCGTCATCGTTGGGCGTAAAACCCGAAGGTATTTTGATTTTTGTTTTCACAAATACCACAATCGTATCCTGATTTTTGCACCCACTGGCAGGGGCGGTGGCACTCAAAACATATTTTTGGGTATCATTGGGCGATGCCAAAGGGCGACCAATCTTAGCATCACTCAACCCAATTGCGGGACTCCATTGTATCAAAATGTTGTTGGTAAAACTACCACTAATGGAACTTTTCAGGCGGATGGTATCACCCCTAAAAATGGTTACGTCATTGCCTAATTGAATTTTAGGCGTTAAATCTACGAAGGCAACACGGCTTGCTTTGGTTATACAGCCAAAATTATTGGTGAAAGTATAAGTTATGGGCGATGGACCATAACCAGCTAATAATGGACTGTAAATTGTTCCATCAACTCCCCTACCCGAAAACTTTCCATTCACCGCATCATAAGGCGAAACGTAGGGTTTCATATCAATTCTATTGCTACCCGTGCCACATTGCGGATAGATGGTATCAAACCGCACGGGCGTTTGTGGGTTTACCTTCAATTTTAAGGTATCAGACATTTTCTTGCACCCTTTGGCATCCGTAACTTCAAATCTATAAATATGCGTTCCCAGTGTTGAAACGCCATATTTATCCCTCCCACTGTTCTGAACGCTTACGCCATCCCGTTGCCAATCGTACTTATTATTGGCATTCTGACTGGCACTCAACACGATGGAATCGCCCTCGCAGATGACTTTCAAACCAGCAATATTACTGATGATGGCTTCGGGCAAAGGATTGATGGTAACGTTAGATTCCAGTTCATATTGGCACGCTGCAGACCCCGAAATCTGACTCATCCTCACCACATATTTCCCTGTCTTTTTAGCTTGGATAAACACGTTTCGTACCGTAATGGTATCGGTCTGATTTCTTATCCAGAGGTATAGAAAACTTCCCGCATTAAATGTCCCGCCTCCCACTTTTTCAATATTTAAAGCCACTCCATTGGGATTATCACAAACCTCTGCAACGTCTGGATTTACTTTAAAATTATCGCCAGGTTTTACGGACACTTTGGTTTTTTCAGATTTTGACGAGCCACTACAACCCGTTTTATAACTAATCACTACGTTATAATCACCCGCTTCGGTTACTTTCAGTTTATTACCGTCGGCATTTAAAATATTATTATCATCTTTTTGCCATTGATACTGATAATTAGCATCAAATTTTGTGGCAACTTCCACAAAACCATACTCACAAATATCAATTTGAGCCACTTGGGTGGTGGTGGGAGAAGCATCTTTGAAAACGGCTGGTTTGACAGGAGGCTTTTCACAATCAATTACTTTCAACTGAAAATCACGGCGAACTTGTCCAATGACTACGCCTCCACGCAATTCTTCCACCAAAACCGAGAAGACAAAAAGCCCCAATACATCCGATTTTACGGTAATTTGCCCTTTATCGTCAATTGTCATATTGGGCGTACTCGGAATAGCATTGTAAGCATTGAATCCGTTTATCCACGTAATGGTAGGATAATTTGAAGAAGGTCGGGGGTTGGGAATGGGCGTTCCAGTATTACTATAGCCATTGTATGGCGTTACTAATGAATACCGCAATTGGTCGCCATCTTCATCCGAAGCTCCGTTATCAAATTTGAAAGGCTGACCTTTACAGATATATTCACCGTTGGGAATGGCAAATCGGGGCGAAGAGTTTTTGAAATCTTGACCTAAAGCATCATTTAAAGCGGGGAATTCGAGGTAAAAAAGCATACCCGAAGACAAAGAATTGGCAATATTATCGGCAAAATTTCTACAACATCTATCCCACACGATGTAATAGCCTCTGGGGTCATCGTATTCAACGGGATTGAGATAAATATTCTGGGTATATTCGAGGGTAACAATTTTTAATCCTTGAGAGGCAGCACAATTTTCATTGGTGTAAACTAAGGGATTTCCTACTAAATTAGGGTTGGTCAGAGTCAATAATTTCATCTGCTTGTTATCACTTTTGCGATAAATGGCAATTTTCAAATTATTATCAT
Organism: Cytophagales bacterium; assembly: GCA_031423975.1. Classification (GTDB taxonomy): domain Bacteria; phylum Bacteroidota; class Bacteroidia; order Cytophagales; family Spirosomataceae; genus Arcicella. Next base: position 6,271 of record JANPGQ010000048.1, read on the forward strand.
CCACTTGCGAAACAGGGCGACGGGCTAAGTCAAAGAATAACTTTAAATTCAATTCATAACTTCCCGCAGTGCCAGCATAATTCAACTCGAAATTACCGCCCAAAATATGATTGGCTCGGCTTTCGAGAGCAGTTAAAACCCAAAAAAATATCACTATAAAACGGTAAATTTTACACATAAAATCTGAAATTAAATTGGCTAATTTTATTCCTTGAATTATGTAGATTAAACTTGTGTTTTACAAAAGTGTATGTTCTTTAAGGTTAATAATGGAATCGGAGATTGGAATAATTTTCTAAATTTGTGTTATTGAGTTTAAGGAGAATGCGCTACGTAGTAATTTACATAAAAAGATGTATTTTCACAAAAGGTTTTCATCGGGAAACGGTTCACGGTAAAAGGTAAACGGTTGCCACCATGAAAATATGCGTTAATGAATTTAACCCTGAATACTTAACGATTATTTTTAATCAAAATTATATGAATCCCAAAACCGTTCACCCTTTACCGTGAACCGTTTCCCGTTAATTATGCAAAATAGTTTTTTCGATACTCGAATAGAATTTCTCAAAGGCGTTGGCACATCAAGGGCTTTGTTATTGAATACTGAATTACAAATCTTTACCTACGGAGACCTCATTCAATATTACCCTTTCAGATACGAAGACCGCACCAAATTTCATCAGATTTCGGAACTGTATGAGGGTATGGAACACGCTCAAATTAAGGGTAAATTACGCTTTGTAGAAAAAATTGGCGAAGGACACAAAGCCCGACTAACGGGACAATTTTCTGACGGCTCTGGCACTATGGAACTCACTTGGTTTCAAGGAGTTACTTTCTTGGAACGTAATCTTAGGGCGGGGGCTGAATATGTCATTTATGGCAAACCTGCCTTCTTTCAAGGTCGCCCACAGATGCAACATCCAGAAATGGAAATGCTCAATCAGGACAATGAAAAAGGAGGGTATTTTCAGCCTGTTTATAACCTTACCGACAAACTCCGCAAGCGGTATGTGGATGCCAAAGTGATTGCCAATATGCAACGTAACCTCCTCGACCAAGCATACACGCATATCCGAGAAACATTGCCCGACTACTTGATTCAGAAGTTTCGTTTGGTTTCTAAACGTGACGCAGTTTATAACATTCATTTGCCCCAATCAGAAGCGTGGTTGCATCAGGCAAAACGCCGTTTGAAGTTCGAGGAGCTGTTTTATAATCAATTACGACTAATAAAACAAAAACTTCTCCGCCGTGTAGATTATAGCGGACAGGTGTTCAGCAGTGCCGCTTTAGTAACAGATTTCTACAAAAATCACTTGCCTTTTGACCTTACAAATGCTCAGAAAAAAGTGATTAGAGAGATTTTTGAGGATATGAAATCGGGTAAGCAAATGAACCGATTGTTGCAGGGAGATGTGGGTTCGGGCAAGACCATTGTGGCATTTATTTGTATGCTTTTAGCGATTGACAACAAGGCTCAAGCGTGTATTATGGCACCCACCGAAATTTTAGCTCAACAGCATTATGACGGCTTGAAAATTTATGCCGATTTATTGGGTGTTACTATTCAAAAACTAACAGGTTCAGTTCGTAAAAAACAACGTGAAGTTATCCACGAAGGGCTACGTAATGGAGCTTTGAAGATAATTGTAGGCACACACGCCCTGATTGAAGATACCGTTCAATTTCAAAATTTAGGGCTTTGTGTCATTGACGAACAGCACCGTTTTGGCGTGGCTCAACGGGCAAAATTATGGGAGAAAAACAAG
>JANPGQ010000049.1:0-3560 GCA_031423975.1 Cytophagales bacterium
TATTTATGCCAAACCCAAACCTCGTAAAGTTGTCATGGATGAAGTAACGCTCCGTAAAAAAGCGGATATGTTAGCTCATAAATTTATCATCGTGGATGGTCATGTGGACTTGCCTTATCGCTTACATCATAAAATGGAGGATGTTTCGGTACAAACAAAAGGTGGAGATTTTGATTATGTTCGAGCTAAAAAAGGTGGTTTATCTGCTCCTTTCATGTCCATTTATGTGCCTGCGGATTTGCAAAAAAAGAAAGGCTTTTCAAAGGCTTTGGCGGATTCGCTGATTGATTTGGTGGAGACTTTGACCAAACAATATCCCGATAAATTTGCCTTAGCCAAAAGCCCTGACGACATTGAACGGAACTTCAAAAAAGGCTTAATTTCCTTTCCGATGGGCATGGAAAATGGCTCGCCCGTTGAGAGTAATTTAGCCAATCTCAAACACTTTTTCGACCGTGGCGTTCGCTACATTACCCTTTGTCATGGCGAAGATAACTTCATTTGTGATACGTCTTATGATACTACCAACACTTGGCGAGGACTCAGCCCAATTGGTCGGCAGGTGGTCAGAGAGATGAATCGCTTGGGCATCATGCTCGACTGCTCGCATATTTCTGACGATACTTTTGAGCAAGTGGTAGCATTGTCAAAATCGCCTGTAATTGCCTCTCATTCGTCTTGCAGGACGTTTACGCCAGGTTTCATCCGCAATGCTCCCGACAAATTAATAAAAATGATGGCAAAAAAAGGGGGCGTAGTAATGATAAATTATTCATCAATGTTCTTGGACTCTGCTTCTAACAAAGCGTATGAAAATAAACGTAAGGCCGTAAAAGTTTATGCCAAAGAACATAATCAAATGTCTAACTCTCCCGAAGTTCGTGCTTATGAAGATGAATATGAAAAAGCCCATCCAACGCCTTTGACTAATGTAGAAAAAGTAGCTGACCACATAGACCACGTAAAAAAAATTGCGGGTATCGACCACGTAGGTTTAGGCTCAGATTTTGACGGCGTTGGTCCAACACTTCCCGAAGGTTTAAAAGACTGTTCACAATTGCCAAATTTGATTTATGTGCTTTTAAAAAGAGGTTATCAAGACGCTGAAATTGAGAAGATTTGCTACAAAAATATTTTTAGGGTTTGGCGGGAAAATGAGCGAGTGGCGAAAGGGATGTAATTGAGTAAAATTTTCCAAAACCTGCCTTTCTATTTAATAACAAATCATCATCAAAATGACGCACAGAAGACAATTCTTAAAAAATACTGCCCTTGTTTCAGCATCGGCATTTTTACCCTTAGAAATTTTGGCTAACCTCCGCTCACGGGTTGGTGCAAATGATAAAATCAACGTAGGATTAATTGGCTGTAAAGGTCAGGGTTGGAATAATATCACGGCTTTTCTGAGAATTAGTGAAATCAATTGCTTGGCTATTTGCGATATCGACGACTCTATTTTGAACCAACGTAAAGCCGACCTTGCCAAAGCTGGCATCGGTAATCCGCTGATTTACAAGGATTATCGCAAAATGCTCGAAAATAAGGACATTGATTTCGTCATTGTTGCTACGCCCGACCATTGGCATTGTTTGCAACTAACCGATGCGCTTTCGGCAGGAAAAGATGTCTTCTGCGAAAAACCAGCCGCCAATTCAATCGGTGAGGCTCGATTGATGGAAAAAGCTGTTAAGGCTTCAGGAAAAGTGGTACAAGTGGCTCAGTGGCAACGTTCTATGAAACATTTTCAGGATGCCGTTGCCTTTGTGCAATCGGGTAAATTAGGGGATATTCTCACGACAAAAACATGGATGTATCGAGGAAATTCTGTGCCGCTTCCAATTGTACCTAACTCGCCCGTTCCTGCGGGGGTGGACTATAAAATGTGGCTTGGACCTGCCCAAATGCGTGAATTTAACAAAAATCGTTTTCACTACGAATTCCGTTGGTTTTGGGATTATGCGGGTGGACTCATGACCGACTGGGGCGTACATTTGATTGACATCGTGCTGTGGGCAACGGGTGTAAATACTCCAAAATCAGTAATGGCGATGGGTTCAAAAATTGCTTTTCCAGACGATGCTCGTGAAACGCCTGATTATTTGAATGTGATTTATGATTACGGAAAATTCACGATGTCTTGGGAAAATATCATGGGCATCACGGGCGGGATGTACGGACGGCAACACGGCGTTGCTTTTATCGGAAAAAATGGAACATTGGTTGTCAATCGTGGAGGGTGGGAAGTTATTCCTGAAAAGGTAAACGGTAAAGATTTGATGGAAGCCGTGCCGTTGATTAAAGCATCGGATATTGGCTTGAATAATCATGCCGTAAATTTTGTTGAGGTACTAAAAAGCAAGGACTTGACGAAACTGAATTGCCCCATTGAGGCGGGCGTAAAAGTAGCTATCAACTCACACATGGGCAATGTGGCGTATCGTACAGGCGAGAAGATTTATTACGAAGACTCCACAGGAAAATTTACCAACAAAGCCGCTAATAAATTGATTATTCCTGATTATCACAATGGCTGGAAAATGCCTCTGAGCTAATAATTCATAAAACATATTTGCTGAAATTGTGTAAATTGCCTTTCCATAATTTCAGCAAACATGAATAAATTTATCCGAAATAATTTCTTAGCAATCTGTATAACGCTTGCATTGATTTTTGCTTTTGCTAAAAAAGCCACAATTTTTCAACAAGAAAGCCCTAAACCGACCCAGCCAATCGTACCAGCGGTTAATCAAGAAACGAATGTAATATTCCAAAAATATTGGAATATGCAGGGTTTGGAAACCACAAAATTTATCTTAAAACAAGATTCTCTCATCGTTGGCGAAGCTACTTTATCATACAGTTTAAAAGCATTGAGTAAAGACCAACCCAACGGTACAATTCATTGTCTTTCTTTCAATTTTACGCAAAAAATTAGTCAAGGAAATTATAATTATTCCGATAATTCAACGGTTCTCATCCCATTGAATGCACTACTTTATGCTCATGCCATCATGGTAGTAAGTTCAACTCAATCAGACAATGGTACTGATTTTCTAAGTTTTCAACCAGAACCCAAAAGCTTTTTATTTGTAGGCAGAAACAGCGTAGAGCCAGAAAAAGAAATTCATAAAATTACTGAGAAAGGAAATTTGGAAGATGAAATTTGGGCAAAAATCAGAATAAATCCCGATGCTCTGCCCCAAGGAGAAATTGAGATGATTCCAAATTTAGGGTACTGGAACAAAGTTCATAAATCGCCCTCTGCCCAAGAAGTAAAAGCTGAGTTGAAAGATGTTGAAGGTCCAAAAAAACTAAAAATTTACTCACTTGATTATCCTGAATTAAAAAGAAAACTTGACATTATTTTTGAAGCAAATTTTCCTTACCAGATTGTTGAATTTAGCGAGACGATTGAGGGGAAAACCGTGAAGGGTACACGGTAGAATTATTTTCAATTTACGAATGATTCGATTCTTGCCCCGTGGCTGGTGTCTCCACCAGTCCACACGTGCGTAAGCAAATTGGCTTGTATGCTTACGCCCATGTGGACTGGTGGAGAC
>JANPGQ010000050.1:0-9496 GCA_031423975.1 Cytophagales bacterium
AAATTCTTTTTGATAGAATCATAATTTTCAATATTTCCATTGTGAATAATGGCAAGATTTTCTGTAGCAGAATAATGTGGGTGGGCGTTACGGTCGTTCGGTTCGCCATGCGTTGCCCAACGGGTATGTCCAATTCCGATGGTACTATGAAGGTTTTCAGTGGTCAATGAGTCTTCGAGGTCTTTTACTTTGCCCTTCTTCTTATAGACATTCAGTCCTTCTTCGTTCAACAATGCAACACCTGCACTATCATAACCACGATATTCTAATCTTTTTAATCCTTTGATAATCAAAGGATAGGCTTCACGATGCCCAACATAAGCGACTATTCCGCACATTTGTTTCTTGGTTAATTCAGTAATATATTACCACAAAAATAAAGCGGAGAATTCAGATTATGAACCTCCGCTTCGGATTAATTTATTGAATGGTCAGTTTCTACTTGCTTACGTAAGTATAATAAACCTTTAATTTAATATTTTTAGCATTAAAAACGGCTCTATTCACATCCGAACTCAAAATTTTAGTGCCAGAAGCCAAACCACGAGTTCCTTGTGAATTTGTGGTAAAAACGGTTGGGGAAATCATCCAGCCATTTGTGGGATTTCTACCTGATAAAATATTTTGCAAAGAACTCGTTATATTAAATGTGTAAGTATTTGTTCTACTTTGATAAGCAGCTGATGAACCTTCTCCAGTAACAATTCGTAAACTTCCAGTGGCATCGGTAGTGGCTCTTACCAGTCGGTTATCTTTGGTACTTTCTACCAATATCAAATCAGATGGTAAAGCAAAATTGTTTGGATTTGCATTGGGTTCTAACACTAATTCTGCCTTGTTGATGGCAATATCCGCTCGTGCTTTCAATTTAGCCAAAGTCGGGAATTGCACCTTCATGACCAATCCAGAAGCATTTTGGATATAAACTTCTCCATTGGCTTGTTTAGATGGTAAAGCATCTGTAACCTTAACAAGTTTTGCTAAATTACCCGTTCGTGTATTTGTTATTTTATTAAATCTAATGTTCTTCGGCGTGGCAATATCACGGTCATATACCTGCAAATAATTAAATTTAGTGGTATCAACCGTTGCTGTTATACTATCGGCAGTATTAGCCACATTTCTGAGCGTATAGGTATATTTATAATTATAATAAACCCGCATCAAAGCATAAATAGGATCAAAACCAACTATTGCAGCATTCTTGACACTTTCAGAGGTTAAAGCAAAACCACGAGTTGTTTTTCTGAATTCAGTACCAACCGTAGCAAGGTCTTTTTTAGGGTCTCTTTGACTGGCAATAAAACTGACAAAAGATGGGTCAGTTATTGGTATTCTCAACGTGTCAAATCTACCTGTTCCAGAGATAATATTGTTGTTTCTGACAGGTCTAATTTTGGCATTTTGAACTTGGCCAATAATTTTATTACTCAAAGCAGGGGCATTAGAATTATTAAAGTATTGTTTATCAACGTCCAAAAGTGCATTATCTGCTAATTGAATCAACTTGATAGTTTGGCGTTGGTTGGTATCTCCTTGATAAAAATTATAAGGCAAAAAGAACCTGATTGAATCTACTTTTGAAGGATAGCGAACCCATTTTACATCTTTTCTACCAGCGGTATCAACGGATGAATACAGCGTATCGAAAGGTACAATGTGAAAATAACTATTTGTTTCAATTGCCCCAAGCGAAGGGTCGGTGGTACGTCCTACTAAAAGCGATGAAATACCACTGGTGAGGATTGAATCCAACAAAACCGTTGAGGCATCAACCGTGAGTGTGTCTGTATAAAGTACCCCAATGTCTTGTGCAAATACCTCAGAACCAATCTCTTGTGGGTCTTCGCAAGCAGTTAAAGTAATGAAGAAACTAAGAATTAAACTGGCAAATATGCCATTACGCAGTCGCCAATTCTGTGTAGAGAACGTTGTAAGCATCAATATCATTTTCTGCAATATATCGCAAGTTTTTGTCAGGTAATTCATTAATAATTTTGTTAAAAATCTCTATTTTTTCTTCTTGTGTGGTAATGATAACATCGGAATATTCAATTCCAATTTTCATAAAACCTTCATAATCTGCCGAGGCAATACTTAGGAGCATATCATCTTCAATTCCATCTAATTTTACTTTCTCAAAAATCTCATTTGTGTTGAATTTATGAGGAAATTCGTTGTCAAACAAAGAAGAAATAACTTTAGCTCCTTTAAAAATTGGGTCTTCTTTATAACTGGTTTTCAAATACAAGGGAATCAAAGCGGTCATCCAATCGCTACAATGCACTATATCGGGCGACCAGCCTAATTTTTTTACTGTTTCCAATGCTCCCTTGCAGAAAAATATGGCTCTTTCGTCATTGTCTGCGTAAAAACTATTTTCTTTGTCCGATAAAACGTACTTACGTTGGAAAAAGTCTTCGTTATCAATGAAATAAACCTGCAACCTTGCCGATGGCAAAGAAGCAACCTTAATAGTTACGGGTTTGTCATCATCGCCTACGGGAACGGTAAATCCAGACAATCTAACTACTTCATGTAGACGGTTTTTTCTTTCGTTAATCAATCCGAATCTTGGTACTAAAATCCTGATATCAAAGCCTTTATCCTGCATGGCAGATGGTAACTTTCTAAGAAAATCAGCGACATGAGTTGTATTAAGAAAAGGGTCAACTTCATTAGCAACGTAAAGGATACGCAATTTAGACATTGTTGTCGTAGTTAGTGGCTTTGTGGATGTTAAAAAATGTTAAGCCATGAAGCCCACATGATAAAACCAAAGCGGGAAGTAATTGTGAAAAATCATGCAAAAATACAAAAAATATACGGATATTCCACTCTTTTTACTAAAAACGCTAAAAGCTGAAACAAAAAACCATGCAAGTATTTAATACAATCTCTTCTTTACAAAATTTCTTGAAATCACAACGGCTATTAGGGCATTCTATTGGATTTGTACCAACAATGGGAGCTTTACATACGGGACATTTGTCTTTGATAGAGGCCTCAAAAAAGCAAAATAACTTGACAGTTTGTAGCATTTTTGTCAACCCCACGCAGTTCAATAACGCTCATGATTTATCGGTCTATCCTCGTACATTACAAGCTGATTGTCAGATGCTTGAATCAGTTTGTTGTGATGTAGTCTTTGCCCCAAGTGCCGAAGAAATGTATACGCAATTACCCAATATTAAATTTGATTTTGGCGATTTGGAACGGGTAATGGAAGGACAATTTCGCCCTGGGCATTTCAACGGTGTGGGCATTGTAGTCTCAAAATTGTTTAATATTGTACAGCCAGATAATGCCTATTTCGGACAAAAGGATTTGCAACAATGTACCGTGGTGAATCGTTTGGTGAAGGATTTGAGTTTTTCTTTAAACCTTAATATTTGCCCAACGCAAAGAGAAACGGACGGTTTAGCGATGTCTTCTCGGAATAGAAATCTTTCGCCCGAACAGCGTGCAGATGCCCCGCATATATACAAGGCACTGCAAAAAGCAGTGAATTTATTGAAAGAAAATAATTCATCTGGAGAAGTAAAAACCTTTATTACGAAATATTTTGAAGCTATTAAGAGTTTTGAATTGGAATACTTTGAAATATCAGATTTTGAAACTTTACAACCCATCAATGAATTACAAACGGGAAAAACGGCTTTATGTATTACCGCTTTTATGGGTAAAACTCGATTGATTGATAATGTGATTGTGTAAATTTCGATGCGACAGTAGCTTCGGTTCTATTTTTGTTATTCGATTTTCGTTTTTGAACATCCGTTTAATTTGGTTAGAGTCATAAATTCTAAATACCTTTGCACTTTGAAATAAATCAATATCGCCGTTTAATGTAAAATAGGTATTTGATAAAACCGAACATCGAACCGAAGCGACTGTCGCAACTAAAAACTAATATCGAAATAAATTATGTTTATTCACGTAATGAAATCTAAACTCCACCGTGTCAAAATCACTCAGGCGGAGTTGAATTATGTAGGAAGTGTAACCATAGATGAAGATCTCATGGACGCTGCCAACCTTATTGAAAACGAAAAAGTACAGATTGTCAATAACAACAATGGTGAGCGTTTTGAAACTTATGTTATTAAAGGAGAACGTGGTTCAGGAACAGTTTGTTTGAACGGTGCAGCTGCTCGTAGGGCTCAAGTTGGAGATATTGTTATCATTATTGCTTATGGAATTATGACCACCGAAGAAGCAAAAGAACACAAACCAAGTTTGGTTTTTCCTGATAGTAATAATCACTTGGTTTTATGAAAAAAACGCTTCAATATTTAGTTTTCCTCGGCATTGGTGGAGGATTAATTTGGTACTCAATTGCTTCAGGAATTATTAATCCAACCAAACTCTGGGAAGATGTTTCGCACGCTAATTTGTGGTATGTAGGCTTAATGATTTTATTGATGATTGTGGCACATGGTAGCAGGGCGGCACGTTGGCAAATGTTATTAGAACCTTTGGGCTACAAGCCTTCCTTTATGAATGTCAACAATGCCGTGTGGTTGGGCTATTTTGCCAATAATTTAGTGCCACGTTTGGGCGAAGTTACTCGTTGTAGTCAGTTGTATAAAAGTGATAATATTCCCGTTGAAAAATCTTTGGGAACGGTTGTTACCGATAGGATTTTTGATGTGGTTTCGCTTTTTGTGTTGTTGATTATCCATTTTATCATTGATTTTGATAAACTATGGGCATTTATTAATCTGCAAATGGCTCAAAATTCAGGAGAAAAAACGGGTAAATCTAACCTATTTTTTTTGTTATTAATTGGAGTTGTTGTCATTGGATTTGTTTTCTTTATTTTTCGTAAAAAAATATTGCAAATATCTATTGTTCAGACTATTATTGAAAAACTGCAAGGACTCTTGGATGGTTTATTGAGTATAAGAAACCTCAAAAATCCACCTTTGTTTATCTTTTATTCCATCTTGATTTGGGCGATGTATTACTCAATTGGTTATGTACTTTTTTTTGCCATTCCCAAATTTTCAAGTTTACCACCCATTGCAGGATTGACCTTTTTAGTTTCAGGAGCATTAGCCATGATTTTACCATCACCAGGTGGTGCTGGAACTGTTACAGCCATCGTTTCACCCGTATTAGTTACGATGTACGGACTCTCAAAAGATGATGCAGGAACGCTTTCAACCTTCATTCAAAGTTCACAAATGTTAGTTACGTTGGTGATTGGATTGATTATTTTTTTAGTGTCAATTTTTATTTCTAACAAGAAAAAAAGCATCAAAAATTAATATTGAAAAAATTCCCCAAAATCAGAAATACATCACATAGAATCGCCTGAAAAACTATCTTTTCTATCATCACTATGTGGTAAAAAAACATGACTGAAAGTAAAATCCATACCCTTGAAAACCTCAAAAAACAAGTTGAGAACTGGCAACGTGAAGGCAATAAAATTGTCTTTACCAATGGCTGTTTTGATATTGTCCATTTGGGACATATAGATTATTTAGAAAAGGCTCGAAACTTGGGTAATAAGTTGGTTCTGGGCTTAAATACCGATGATTCCGTAAAAAGACTGAAAGGAGAAAAACGTCCCGTGGTGAACGAATACGCTCGCTCACGCATGATGGCTGCCTTTGAATTTGTAGATGCAGTAGTGCTTTTTGATGAACCAACGCCCAAAGAACTTATCGAAACGGTAAAACCTGATATTTTAGTGAAAGGCGATGATTATACCGTTGAAACTATTGTAGGAGCAGATTTTGTTATAGCAAAAGGAGGCGAAGTAAAAACGATTCCTTTAGTAAAAGGTTATTCAACCACAAGTTTAATTGAAAAAATAAAACAAATATAAAACATGATAGGAATATATTTAATCACATTAGTCTTTGCAGGAATTGGAATGTTGGTGCAATGGCGTTTGAAAAGTAAATTTCAACAATATTCGGAAGTTGGTCTTCAAAATGGACTTTCAGGAAAAGAAATTGCCGAAAAAATGTTGAGAGATAATAATATTTTTGACGTAAGAATTATGTCCGTAGAGGGGCAATTGACTGACCATTATAACCCGTCTGATAAAACGGTTAATCTCAGCCCTGATGTATATCAAGGGAGAAGTGCATCGGCGGCGGCTGTGGCGGCTCACGAGTGTGGACATGCTGTGCAACACGCTGTGGCGTATTCGATGCTACAATTTCGTAGTTCGATGGTGCCAGTTCTGAACATTGCTAACAATTTTATGCCAATGGCATTGATGGTTGGTATGATGATTTTGTATTCAACGGGTAATAAATTAGTCTTGACTGTTGGCGTGGCAATGTTTGCGATTGCAACACTTTTTAGCTTTATAACCTTACCCGTAGAATTTGATGCCAGCCGTAGAGCTTTGGCATGGATGGAGTCTAAAAATGTAGTAACCGCACAAGAACAAGCGATGGCAAAAGATGCACTTTGGTGGGCAGCTATGACGTATGTGGCAGCGGCTTTGGGTATGTTGGCTCAATTGCTTTATTACGTTAGTGCTTTGAACAGAAGGAATGATTGATAGATATTTGTCAATGTATCAAAAAGCCTTTCAGACCAATTCTGGAAGGCTTTTTCTTTTGATAATCCATTTATGAAAGATAATTGAGAAAGAAGTTTTAAATTTGAAAAGAAATTCAATCTTTACTCCGTGCCTCGTTGCCTTCGTGCCTCGTAGCCTCTAAAAAAATATGGAACCAATCTCTCAGCAACCTTTTGAATTAACTCCTTTTGAATTGACTAAGGAGTATCTCGAAAAACTACAAGTCGCTATTAGTCAGCAAGATAATGAATTTATCAGGACTGAAATGGACGAATTGTATCCAGCTGATATTACCAATATTTTAGATGAATTAAACGGAGATGATGGTCACTATTTGGTGAAACTATTAGACACCAAATTAGCGGCTGAAATTATTACAAATCTTGATACCGATGACCGTAAAAGATTCCTGAAAAACTTCACTTCTCAAGAAATTGCCCAATATATTGATGTAATTGATTCTGATGATGCCGTTGATATTTTGAATGAGCAACCCAAAGATATTTCGGAAGATATTATTGGGCTTTTGAAAGACAAGGAACAAGCCCGTTTTGTCAATGATTTGATGCACTATGATGAAGATTCTGCGGGTGGTTTGATGCAAAAAGAATTAATTAAAATAAACATAAAACAGACCGTTACCGAATGTATTGATGAGATTAGAAGACAAGCAGAGGATATTGAAAACGTCTATTCGGTTTATGTGGTAGATGATGATATTATTTTGAAGGGAAGGGTTTCTTTAAAGCGGATTATTTTAGCAAAAAGAGGGGCGAAAGTAGCCGATATTTATGATGAAGATATTGTATCGGTAAAGACGACCGCTACGGGTGAAGAGGTAGCCGATGTAATGCAAAAATATGACCTTGATGCCGTGCCAGTAGTAAATATTCAGGGGCGATTGTTAGGGAGAATTACGATTGATGACGTGGTAGATTACATTACAGAATCTGCCCAAGAAGATGTTCAGGCGATGACGGGTATTTCGGAAGATGTGGAGGAAGACGATACCGTTTGGCGTTTGGTGCGTTCACGTTTGCCGTGGTTGTTGGGCGGAATGGTGGGTAGTTTTTTTGCCGCAAAATTGATTCATAATTTTGAAGATATACTTTCAAAAATCCCTGCCGTAGCCTTTTTTATTCCTTTGATTGGCTCAACGGGTGGCAATGTTGGCGTACAGTCATCGTCAATCATTGTACAGAGTCTGGCGGATAAATCAGCGATGGATATGACCTTGAGAGAACGCCTTTTGAAAGTATTGAAAGTAGCTTTTTTCAATGCAATCATTGCGGGTATCTTTGCTTTTTTGGGTTCATTAGTTATTGATAGTGCTAATGTTCAATTGTCATTAACTGTCTCATTGTCAATTTGTTCTGTTGTTCTTTTGGCTTCTTTTATGGGAACTATTACGCCCTTAGTCTTAAACCGTTTCAACATCAACCCCGCCATCGCTTCGGGACCATTCATCACCACAACCAATGACCTTTTGGGCTATGGCGTCTATTTGTTGATTGTATATTTATTAATGTGATTTTTGCAACCACATTTTTACCACATAGGAATGTTAGAAAAGATAGGATTTGATATTTAGTATTAGACTTTACCTAAAATTTTCTAACATTTTTATCCTTCCTATGTGGTTAAATCTGTTAATGATTTTGCTGATAATGCTTCATCAAAATATCATCCCCAAAGTCGTTTGTGATGTCCCTGACTACTGTATGCACGTGATTGGCATTGGTTTGGGTGTTGTCATATTCAATCAAAAGCACTGGATTATGGATTCGGTAATAATGTCCTGCACCCCATTTTTTACTACCCATCCACGTAAAATAAAGTTTATCTAAACCTGCCTTTTCGATTTTTGCCATAAATTCTTCACGGAATCCTGCATAAAAATTATTGATATAATGCCCCACCAATTTCATCATGAGTTGTTGTTGTGATTTGGTCATTTCAGTAAAACTAATTCCTTCAAATTTATCTAATTTAGCTTTCCGATTATTAAAGGTATAAATATCATTGGGGGCTGTTTCTGATAAGATGGCTTGCTTTTGTTGTGCTTCGGTCAAAGATGCTACCATCTGAAAACCCAAGTCAGACTCTACTTTCATAATTTCTTTTCCCTCATTTGGTCCGCTTGGAACACGAGCTGGATTTGAGCCAAAAAAGAAGGGAGTTGCCGAAGACATTTTACCGTCCACCGAAGAAAAATTCAGCGAAACGTGATGCCCTTCAATTCGCCAAGCCCAAGGAGTTTTCGCATCTGGTTTCCCGAAAATAGTAAAATAATATTTCTCAGGATGCCTGCGGTCATTTTCAGGAGCTAATTTTTCAATTTCCTTCAAAATTATCTCCAATTGCATAATAGCAATGGCTTTTTCGGATGCCTGTTTACTGACAGAAGCCTTTAATAAAGCAATAGCAGCCGCTTTTTGGGTTTCGTTCATCTCACGCAAAGGCAAACCTTTCCTTTCGATGGGTACAAAAAACCACTTAAAACGTTCTTCATCCTCAAAGGGAAAGGTAGCTTTAGCCATTTGTTTTTCGTCCAAAGATTTCAGAAATATCTGTGCCGATTGAGTTACATTTTTATTTTCTTGGGCGAAAATTATGGATGGTGAAAATAGTAAAATTGTTAACAGAAAGGTTTTCATGTGTTGTGTTTTTGGATGTTTAAGAAAGGTAATAATATTTTCAAAAAATCAACGAGATAAACTTTCTCTTGACTAATTTTAGCAACTATTTTGAAAGGTATAATCTTTCAAAATATACTATGTAGATTTTACTGTTCGCTAATCCCAAACTTCTAACCCCTAAAATATGATTGCAATAATCCAAAGAGTATCAGAGTCTTCCGTAAAAATAGAGGGACAAATAAAGGGTGAAATTGGCGAGGGTTTCATGGTGCTTTTGGGTATTACCCATACGGATACACAAGAGGAT
>JANPGQ010000051.1:0-7083 GCA_031423975.1 Cytophagales bacterium
CCCGAAATCGTCATACAATCTCCATGAAATAAGCCTTTTTCCAATAAATACTTCATCACCGCTGGCACGCCCCCAATGGCAAGCATATCTTCCATATAATATTTTCCAGAAGGTTTCAAATCTGCCAACAGAGGTGTTCTGTCCGAAATATCTTGAATGTCTTTCAAGGTAAATTCAATATCTGCGGCATGGGCAATTGCCAAATAATGCAGTACAGCGTTGGTAGAGCCACCCATTGCCATCACCACCGTCATGGCGTTTTCAAATGCCTTGCGAGTCATGATGTCTCTTGGACAAATATTTTTCTCTAATAAATTTTTCATCGCTGCCCCAATCGCCAAACACTCGGCTTTTTTGCCTTCGTGTGTAGCAGGAAAAGAAGCAGAATTTGGCAAAGTCAAACCCATTGCCTCCATCGAACTCGCCATCGTGTTGGCAGTGTACATACCTCCACAAGCACCCGCCCCAGGAATGGCATTACGAATAACACCTTCATAATCTTCGTCTGAAATCGTTCCCGCAAACTTTTGTCCCAAAGCCTCAAAAGCCGAAACGATATCCAATTTTTTACCTTTATATTCACCCGTTTTAATCGTTCCACCATAAACCAACATTGCAGGACGGTTCAAACGAGCCATCGCCATCATCGCTCCTGGCATATTTTTATCACAACCCACTACCGCAATCACACCGTCGTACCACTGAGCTCCCACCACATCTTCGATAGAATCTGCAATCAAATCACGAGAAGGCAATGAATAACTCATCCCGTTGTTTCCATTGGTCATGCCATCCGAAACCCCAATGGTATGAAAAATCAAACCCACCATACCATTTTCTTGAATCCCTTTTTTCACATGAACCGATAGTCCGTTCAAGTGCATATTGCAGGTATTTCCTTCATAACCCGTGCTGGCAATACCAATTTGGGCTTTTTGCATATCGTCTTCGCTCAATCCAATACCATACAACATGGCTTTGGCAGCAGGATTGGTTACTTCTTGGGTAAGGGTACGGCTAAATTTGTTCAGTTCTTGACTCATTATGATAATGGAATTTTAGTATTTTTATAATTAGCGAATTTTCGCTGTAAAATTATCGTTTCTAAGTAAATATAAATTCATTTATTTGTTAGAAACAAGTATTTGCCAAATATTATTTTAAAAATATACACTTTCGCCAATTATTATTTTCTGTAAAAAACAATAATTCAAAAGATAATTCTTTAAATAGTTAAATTAATTAGTTTTTATTTTGAAAACGTTTCCAAATTCAAAAGAATATATGTTTATCAAAAACAAAAGAATCAATTAGCGAAATTTCGCTAATTGATTCTTTTGCGTACCACGGGAATCCTTTCCCGTGTTTGAGGAATACACG
Source organism: Cytophagales bacterium (assembly GCA_031423975.1). Taxonomy (GTDB): domain Bacteria; phylum Bacteroidota; class Bacteroidia; order Cytophagales; family Spirosomataceae; genus Arcicella. Next base: position 1,381 of record JANPGQ010000051.1, read on the forward strand.
GGAAAGATTCGGGCTGCGTAAGTCCCGTACTACAAATCACCAACCCACATATCCTTCTGGAATTACCTCATTCAGTCGCAAATAACAAATAGCTTGTCCACGATGATGAATAATATGGTTTTCCATCGCATAGAAAAATCGCCACATTTGGATAGTTCCTCCCGCATAATCTTCGGGTTTTAAAAGCGTTTCAGCCTTTGTTTCATTCACTACTTTCAAAACCCAAGCATAAAATTTATGCAATTCATTTTCCATTTCAACCTTCGATAGTTTTGCCCAAAAAGATGGCGGTATTTTTTCGTATGGATTAGTAATGTTCAAACGCCCACATAATTGCACGGCTGTAAAAGTGATGCAATGCACAAACTGAGTTCTAAACGAAAACGATTCGGGCGTATAACGAAATTCCAATTTATCTTCGGGCATCTGATTAAAGACCGTAAGCGTATATTCCTCAGAGCGTTTCCAAGCATCAGCAAATTCAGCTTTATATCCCAAAAGGTCTTTCTCAATCCGTCTTTTCCCAAAACTTGGGAGGGTGATTAATCCTGCTGTGAGGGTTTTTAAAAGGGTTTTTCTGGTGATTTTCATGCGTTTGTTGGTTTAAAATCCCAAGCCACCACTTCCCAAAGCTCAGGATAAGTTGTATCAAAATATTCATGAATTATCTCAAAACCCACTCGTTTATGAGCAGCTAAGGAACGTGTATTTCGTTTGGCAATTTCCGTAACACAAAGCTCAAAACGTGCTGAAAGGTTCTCTTTATGTTTGGCATACAATCCGTCAAAAATGCCCATTCCCCGATAGTCTTCTGCCACGCAAACCTGCCCCATAGCGTAATATTGAGTATCTTTTATCAATTTTCCCTTGTATTCCAAACCGTCCATTAATTCAAACATTGCCGTCAAAACAGGAATATCAAACCTAAAACTTTCGGGCATCACCAAGGCATAACCAACTACTTCATCACCATCTTTGGCGATAATTTGTGGTACAGATTGGTTCATCCGAGACAATAAATCGAAATTATGAACCACCGTAACAAAACCTTGACTGTTGGCTACGTCTTCTGAAACATTTTTGGTAAGATTTCTTTGCTGTAAATCAAGCAATTGCTGAATCTCTTTATCGGTGGTGATAGTCGTGAAAATAATACTCATATTTATAGTTTAATCTTTTAATAATCTAAATCTATGCTTCCTAAAATTCATATATAGTTAATGGTTGCAATGCTTTAATATTACTCGTAAATTACGTAAATTCTAATCAATTTAAAAATCCAAAAAAATGACAAACTCCCGTCGTGATTTCTTAAAAACTTTTGTCGCTGCCTCCGCTACTATTCCTTTGATTTCTTCCATAAATGCCCAGTCATACGAAGGGAAAAAATTGGGGGTTGCTCTCGTGGGTTTGGGTAGTTATGCTACCAATAATCTTGCCCCAGCCTTTGTAAACACGCAATATTGCCGTTTGGCAGGTATCGTTACGGGTACACCCGCCAAGGCTGAAATCTGGAAAAAGAAGTATGATATTGCTGATAAAAATATCTATAATTATCAAAATTTTGATGAAATTGCTAAGAATCCCGACATTGATGTGGTTTATGTAGTATTGCCAAATGGCTTGCATCATGAGTTCGTTTTGAGAGCGGCAAAGGCAGGAAAACACGTTATTTGTGAGAAACCAATGGCAATTTCCGTCAAACAATGTGAAGAAATGATTGCGGCTTGCAAGGCGGCAAAAGTAACGCTATCAATCGGCTATCGTCTTCATTATGAACCATTTACGAATGAAGTAATGCGATTGTCTCGTGATAAAGACTTTGGAAAAGTAACCTTCGTAGAGTCGAGTTTTGGGTTTCCATTAAGAGATAAAAAGGCTTGGCGAATGATTCCAAAATTATCAGGTGGCGGACCAATGTTGGATGTGGGTATTTACGCCCTCAACGCTGCTCGCTACGCTACGGGCGAAGAACCAATTTCGGTAACCGCCCAAGCCATCAAAACCCGTCCAGATATTTATGTAGATGGCATTGAAGAAACGATGTTTTGGCAAATGAAATTTCCGAGTGGAGCAATTTCCAACCATACTACCACTTACAATTCTTATCTGCAACGCTTGTATGTGGGTTACGAAAATGGTAATTTGGAGATGTCCCCCGCTTTTGATTATGGCCCATTGATTGGTAAAACTTCCAAAGGAGAAATGAAATTCCCGATTGTCCATCATCAAACCTTAATGTTGGATGGCATTTGTGGGGATATTATCAACAATCGCCCGATGAGAACCTCTGGTGAGGAAGGTTTGCGAGATATGAAAATTATGGCGGCCATTTTTGAAGCTGCCAAAACTGGGAAAGAGGTAAAAGTAGGGTAAATAATATCTTTTAACGTAGGCTGGATTTTGAACTCAGCCTACGTTGATCCCATAAAGTATTCTCTATAAACCATTCATTATCAACAATATGCAAGAAGTTATTACGCAATTGAATCAAAGAATTATAGAAGTAAAAACGTACATTTCCGGTCTTTCGGAAGCGGAATTACAGGCGAAAAGCAATTCCGAGCAATGGTCAAAAAAGGAAGTATTAGGGCATCTGATTGATTCTGCCCAAAGCAATATTCGAAGAATGGTGGTGGGGCAATATCAAAGTGAAGCCCACATTATTTATCCTCAGAATGAATGGGTAAAAGCGGCTGATTATCAACATTATAATTCAGAAGACTTGCTTCAATTGTGGACTTTATTAAACAAACATTTTTGTCAAGTTTTGAAAAATTTACCCCTCGAAAACTACCAAACTATCACCAATTGGGGTAATGAAACCACGCCCATGTTGAAACAAGATCTTGTAACGCTCGAATTCGTTGCCATTGATTATGTTCGTCATCTCGACCACCATATCAAACAGTTAAAAATCAGTTAATAATCATGATTTACAACCTCCGAAAAGCCACTGAACAAGACCTTGATTTAACCTACAAAATCAAGAAAAATGCCCTGCAACAATACCTGGAAATGCTTTGGGGCTGGAATGAAAAAGCACAGGTAGATTTCCATCGTGAACATTACCAAAAAAAACGATTCCAAGTAATTGAGCTACAAAATGAACCAATCGGCTATCTCGAAATTGAACTTTACGAAGACCATATTTTCTTGGCGAACCTCATGATTTTACAACAATTTCAAGGGAAAGGAATTGGCAAAATTATCATGGAAAACTTAATTAAAAATAACCCAAATATTCAGTTGGAAGTATTGAAAGTGAATCATAAAGCAAAGCGTTTTTATGAAGGTTTGGGGTTTGCGGTATTGGAGGTTTTAGAGGATAGTTTTCGGATGAAATTAAAATAAATTTGCTTTTCTAATAATCATTTGCCATTTTTACCAAACAATCGTTTGATAAAAATGAATCAACAGAAAATAAAGATAAAATGTGAAGATGGCGTTGAACTTACTGCCATTCTTTTAGTCCCCAACGAAAAGCCAAAAGCCGTTGTCCAAATCAATTCTGCCACCGCTACCACCAAAGAATATTATCTTAATTTCGCTCAATTTTTAGTAGAAAATGGCTTCGTTACTTGTGTATTCGACTACCGAGGCGTATGTGAATCTACGCCAGAGGGGGGCTTGCGTGGCTGTACTTATGACTATATGATGTGGGGGCAACTTGATATGCCTGCCGTTTTGGATTATTTGGATGCTCAATTTCCCAACCTCCCAAAGCTCATTGCAGCCCATAGTGTTGGCGGGCAAGAAGTAGGACTGATGCCTAATCACCTCAAAATTAAAGGTATGATTACGGTTGCCACCTCTGTTGGCTATTGGAATTTTATGCCTTTCGGTTATAGACTCCAAACGCATTTTTTCTTCCAAATTTTTACCCCTATTTCTAATTTCCTTTTGGGCTATGTAGCTGCTAAGAGATTTGGATTAATGGAAGATTTACCAAAACAAGTTGTCTTAGATTGGCGAAATTGGTGCAGTGTCCCAGAATATTTTTTTAACGAAAAGTACCACTCTGATACAGCCTCAAAGGGCTTTTTCCAAGATTTAAACTTCCCAATTCAAGTATATTGGGCAACCGACGACCCAATTTCTAATGCTCGTTCAATTCCTATGTTTTGGAAACACGTCAAGAGTTCGGGAGGTGTCAAAATAGACTGTATCAAACCAAAAGATATTGGAGAAAAAGCCATCGGTCATTTTGGTTTTTTTAGAAAGAAATATAAACAAACTCTCTGGAAAATGGCTTTGGAGGATTTAGAAAATTTTATAAAATGATTTGTGGTGCAAATTGGGTAAGTTCCTTGGATTTGCCAAATTTTAAATTCCATCCATTAAAATTCAATCTCATGAACAAAACAGAAATACTCCAAAAACTCTCCGAAGGATTTTCTATCGTTGAAGAGACAATTAAAAATACAGACAATGAAGACTTTTTTTTCAAGAAAGAGAACAAATGGTCAGCGGTTGAAAACATCAAACATCTGATTTTATCTGTCAATCCGCTCAATATGGCATTTTCATTGCCTAATTTCACCCTTTTATTCTTCGGAAAACTAAATCGACCAACTATGAATTATGATGAAATTGTCGAAAAATATCATCAGAAATTATCCGAAGGAGTAGTAGCTACGCCACAGTTTGTTCCAGAACCCATTAGTTTAGATTCAAATAAAGAAGATTTAATTCAAGAATTTAAGAAGACAAATGATAAATTTTTGAAGAAAGTGGATAGTTTTGAAGAAGAAGATTTGGATAAATACCTTATTCCACATCCAGTTTTGGGGAAATTAACCATCAGAGAAATGTTATATTTCACAATATGTCATACCTTGCATCATCATAAAGCAATTGTTGCAACCACATAGTTATCATAAGGTATGATAGAAAAAAAAGATAGATTTTCAATAACCATTTAAAAATAAATCAATGAACATTATACCACTCATGCAACAAGGATTTGCTGGTAGCAGCAAAAGACTCACAAAAATTTCAGAAAATTTTTCGGGCGATGAAATATTTTTTCGTCCCTACGACAAAGTAAACCATATTGCTTGGGAAATTGGACATTTGACATTCATCCGCAATACTATCATTAAACTTTTAGATCCGAGCGAGAAACTTACGTTTTTTGAAAATGAACGGGCAATTTTTGCTCCAGGTACGCCATTACCATCAAATGAGACCTTTCCTCCTATTTCGGATATGCTCATAGCTCTTCAAACCAGAGGCGAGCGAATCATAGAACTCCTAAACGGATTAACCCAAGAACACTGGGATTCTGAAAGTCCCTTCAAATTACCCTTCGGCACAACCGTAGGAAGCCAAATCTGGACATTTTTCCTTCACGAAAGTTTCCATATCGGTGAAGCTTCTTATTTGAAGAATATTTTAATTAGGGGCAAAGCGTAAAGTGATTTTTAACAAAAAGCCCATTGGAATCATCCAATGGGCTTTTTTATGAGTATCTCAAACTCAATTCAAAACTTCATCATAACCGTCAATGCTAATCATTTCCTTATGTTCTTCCTGCTTCAATTGACTAATTTTTTGTTTAGCCACCTCATAAAAATATTGAAGCCCAAAAAATACTGTCAAATAGTAAATAATAGTAGCCAATGAAAACGACCAATGCCATTCCGATGACTTTAAAATAGGCAATATCTTAGACGCCACCAAAGCCGAAACTATCGAAAT
>JANPGQ010000052.1:0-1503 GCA_031423975.1 Cytophagales bacterium
TGTGAACCGCCCACTGGTTGCCCAGAACCCGCTGGATTATTGAATAAATTGGAATTTACGCCATAAAACAAACTATTTGAATAAGGCGACACATCGGTATCACTTCCCACCTCTGCATAAGCTGCTCTTAATTTACCAAAACTTACCCAGTCAGGCATTTGAAAGGCTTGCGAAAACACAAAACTTCCTGAAACAGATGGGTACAAAATACTTCTGTTTTCGGGTGAAAGTGTTGAAAACCAGTCATTTCTTGTAGTTACATTCAAGAACAAGTAGTTTTTATATGAAAATTCTGCCGAACCATAAATTGAATTAACTGCTCTTTCTGATAAACCATATTGAGGGTCTTTTACTCTACTATTCATGACCGTATAAAGTCCACGCACCACAAAATCGGTTGCTTGGACAGAGTTCAAATCGGAACGACGATACATTTGATTGCCACCTATGTTGAAATCTATCCCAAAATCGCCAAAAGTTTTACTGCCAGAAATCAATAAATCAACGTTGGTTTCTCTAAATCTTCTTGATTCTTGGGTATAAACGCCATTGACAAAACCCGCAGGGGCTGGTCCGAGAGAGGCTTGTCCCGTTGGAAAGTTGTTATAATCTTGGTCTCTTGACCAGTAATCTTGTCCAACTCTACCTTGTACAAATAGCCAAGGCAAAACCTTATATTTCATTGAAATATTGCCAAATAGACGGTCTCTGATGATATTCTGAAACTGGTCAGAAAGAACAAAGTAAGGATTTGTACGATTTTTGAAACGTGAATAAACAAACTCATCACCGTTGGCATCGTATTTTTTAGCTTCTAACAAATCAAAAGGCATTGAGTTTGCCATGTTCATTACTGATGTTGGAATTGAATTATCCTGGTTGGCAATATTGGGTGGGTTTTTATTGACTTCGTTAGAATAATTGACATTACCCGCAAAACTGAATTTTTTGGATAACTCATACGCAAAACCTAAATTGATAGTCTTACGATTGAAAGTATTATTCGTAACAATTCCTTTGTTATCAGTATTTGAAAAAGAAAGATTGAATCCTCCGTTGGCATTGGCAGAGTTAAGGGAAATGGTATTTGAAAAATTGCTACCATCACGATAAAATGTACGAATACGATTGTAAACGGGTTGATAAGGAACAGTTGCACCATCAAATAAGACTTGTGTCATGCCAGGTTGAAACTTCTCTCCGAACGACCATTGTCCCGAAGTAGGATTGGCAGTAGTAGGTCGAACACCAGCTAACCCAGAAACTTCTCCTTGACCGTAAACGTACTGATAATCAGTGTAATCCAAGGGTGTGTCGTTAGTAAAATTAGTATTATACGTTATGCCGAGTCCTTTACCATCACCTTTGGTTTTGGTGGTAATCATAATCACACCATCTTTTGCCCGTGAGCCATAAAGTGCCGCTGCGGTTGCCCCTTTCAATACACTCATGCTCTCAATATCATCGGGATTGATGCTTGAAAGTCCATCACCACCATCGGAA
>JANPGQ010000053.1:0-6725 GCA_031423975.1 Cytophagales bacterium
CACCCTGTACCGTAAAATGTGCGTCCTTACTTACATACCTACTGATAATCAAGGTTTTATTTTAACCAATAACCGAGATGAAGCCACAGTTCGTCCCAAAGCAATTCTTCCCAGAAAGTATATGATTGAGGGTAAAAGAGTATTCTTTCCAAAAGATGCCCAAGCGGGCGGAACGTGGATTGCTACCTCCGATGATTATACCGTTTGCTTGCTAAATGGTTCATTAGAAAAACATACTCCAACGCCCCCGTATCGCCAAAGCAGAGGGCAGATAATATTAGATTTTTTCAAGTTTGATACTCTTGATAATTTTATTGAAAATACTTCTTTTGAAGGTGTCGAAAATTTTACATTAATAATTATTCATACTAAAAATAACCTACAAATCTGCGAATTTAGATGGGATGGTAAACAGCTTTCTTATCAATCCAAAGACCCCAACCAAGCTCATATTTGGTCGTCTTCCACGCTTTATTCCTCAGAAATTCGTAGCCAAAGAGAAAATTGGTTTGCTGATTTTTTGGAACAGAATCCACATTTTACCAAACAACAAATTGTAGATTTTCACCTACACGGAGGGACAGGTGATTCCCACAACGATATGCGTATTGACCGCAATGGCGAATTGGTTACCCAGTGCATCTTTCAAGTAGTCCGCCAAAACCAATTTCTATCATTTTCCTTTCATGATTTACTGTCAGACCAAGAATTGAGGTATCGGGTTTTGTAACCACATAGGTAGGAGAGGAATGATAGAAAATATTTTCAATAAAAGTTGAATTATATGGAAACTTTTATTACTTTTACAACGGCGATTTGCACAGTGCAAAGGCAAGTACATATAAAAACGAATAAAATATGAAAAAGGAATGCAGACTAAATTTAATGTCGATTATTTAGAAGAAGTTGTTGATTTTTTACAGTCAATTGACAAAAAAGCAAGTAAGAAAATTGTTTATAATATTGACAAAGCAAAAGAGGAGAATGATCCTAAATTATTCAAGAAATTGAATGGCAATGTATGGGAGTTTAGAACATTGTATAATGGGTTGCAGTATCGTCTATTAGCATTTTGGGATAAAGAAGATGGAATTGATACACTTGTAATTGCAACACATGGATTTATTAAGAAAACTGACAAAGTACCTTCGAAAGAGATAGAAAAAACTGAAAAAATTAGAACATTATATTTTGAAGATAAAGAATAATTTTACTCACAATTTAGTTCTTTAAATTATGAAAACATACACGCACGACCAGGTAAAAGATATGATTATCGGTCTAAAAGGAACACCCGAAAGAGATGAATACGAGTTTGAACTAAAACTTGATTTATTGGGAGAAATGATTAAATCTGCTCGAAAAGAACGTGATTTAACGCAGGAAGAACTCGGAAATTTAGTAGGCGTACAAAAGTCTCAAATTTCTAAATTAGAGAAAAATGCCAGTAATGTAACCATTCAAACCGTATTGAAGGTTTTTACGGCACTAAGAGCTAACGTAAATTTCAAGGTAAAATTGATGGACAACGAGGTAACTATTTCGTAGAAATCTAATTTTTTAAGCAAAAGACCTATTCAAAATTTTGAATGGGTCTTTTGCATTTTCTAATTAATTAAAGTTCTAATACTTATTCAAAAAAATGTCTAATCACCAAATTACTATCCTACCTAACCTTCCTATGTGGTTGCAATCTTGAACCAATCCAACAAAACGATACCTTTTCAGCAAAATTTATGGTAAAAATCCAAAAACGGCTTTGTTAATCTGAGAATTACCAAGTAATTTTGCACCTTGAAATGTTAAGTAAAATAACCATTTTATGTGGGTGTTAGTTAAATGCCTTATTCTCAATTATTTAACTTGACAGTTTCAAAGGATTAATTGCAAAAATCAGAAAAACAAAAATCACAATAAAAAATGGCAAATGCAGTCAATAAAGGAAAAGTTACGCAAGTAATCGGACCGGTTGTGGACGTGAGCTTCGAGGGTGCAGACTCTCATCTCCCCGCAATTTTGAATGCCTTGGAGGTTATCAAAGCCAACGGCACCAAAGTTATTCTTGAAGTACAACAGCACTTGGGCGAAGACCGAGTTCGTACCATTGCGATGGAAGGAACAGAAGGACTTCAAAGAGGTAAAGAAGTTATTGATTTGGGACAACCCATGTCTATGCCTTCTGGCGAATCAATCAAAGGTCGTCTTTTCAATGTAATTGGAGAAGCCATTGATGGTATTCCACAACCAAAGTCTGATAAAGCGTTGCCAATCCACCGTCTTGCTCCCAAGTATGACGAATTGGCTACTTCAACCGAGGTGCTTTTCACAGGTATCAAAGTAATTGACTTGCTTGCTCCTTATGTAAAAGGTGGTAAAATTGGTTTGTTTGGTGGTGCTGGTGTAGGTAAGACCGTATTGATTATGGAACTTATCAACAACATCGCTAAGGCTTACGAAGGTCTTTCGGTATTTGCTGGTGTGGGCGAGCGTACTCGTGAGGGTAACGATTTGTTGCGTGAGATGATTGAATCAAACGTAATTCGTTATGGTGAAGATTTCAAACACGCTATGGAAGAAGGCGAATGGGATTTATCGAAAGTAGACGAAGAGGCTCTTAAGGGTTCACAAGCTACGTTAGTATTCGGACAAATGAACGAGCCTCCAGGAGCAAGAGCAAGAGTAGCCCTTTCTGGACTAACCGTTGCTGAATATTTCCGTGATGCAGAAGGCGAAGACCAAGGACGTGATATCCTTTTCTTTATTGATAATATCTTCCGTTTTACGCAAGCAGGTTCTGAGGTATCAGCTCTTTTGGGTCGTATGCCATCAGCCGTAGGTTACCAACCAACATTGGCAACTGAAATGGGTGCGATGCAAGAGCGTATTACTTCAACAAAAAGAGGTTCAATTACATCGGTACAAGCAGTTTATGTACCTGCCGATGATTTAACTGACCCTGCTCCTGCAACAACTTTTACCCACTTGGATGCTACTACGGTACTTTCTCGTAAAATTGCTGAATTAGGTATTTATCCTGCCGTTGACCCTCTTGATTCATCTTCACGTATTCTTTCAGCGGCAATTTTGGGTGATACTCACTACAACACTGCTCAAAGAGTAAAAGAGATTCTTCAACGTTACAAAGAATTACAAGATATTATTGCCATTTTGGGTCTTGACGAACTTTCGGAAGAAGATAAATTGGCGGTATCTCGTGCCAGACGTGTTCAACGTTTCTTATCACAACCATTCTTCGTAGCCGAGCAGTTTACAGGTTTGAAGGGTGTTTTGGTTGATATTAACGATACCATCAAAGGTTTCAACGCCATCATTGATGGAGCTTATGACCACCTTCCAGAAGCAGCTTTCAACTTAGTAGGTAGCATTGAAGATGCAGTTGCGAAAGGAGAAAAATTAATGGCAGAAGCAGCGAAATAAATTGATTTGGGATTTTTGATTTCGGATTTCGGATTGCAGATACAGTCTATGCATAGTCCATAAATCCGAAATCCGAAATCCACAATCCGAAATCAAAAAAATGCAATTAGAAATCATCACTCCCGATAAAAAAGTGTTTTCTGGCGAAGTAAGCGTAGTTACTTTACCAGGTACAGACGGTTCTTTTCAAATCCTGAAAGACCACGCACCCATTGTTTCGACGTTGGGAAAAGGCACTTTGGCGGCTGACAAACAAGAATTCACCATTGATGGTGGCGTTGTGGAAGTATTAAACAACAAAGTTTTGGTTTTGGCAGAAGCTGTATTGTAATAAATTACAAATACGGGAAAGATTCCCGTGCTACATAAAAAGCACTAATCGAAAGGTTTGTGCTTTTTTGTTTTTATTGATACATTTGTTAGAAATTAACTAAAACTTCTCCCATGACCATTCTAAATATCTTTGAACCACAAACTACTGATAAATTGCTTCATCGCATCAGCGAACTTGCTCCGAATACTTTTCCGCTGTGGGGAAAAATGGATGTTGCTCAAATGTTGGCTCATTGCTGCGTAGCTTATGACCAAGTTTTTAACGAAAATACCCCCCGCCCAAACGCTTTTGTGAGGTTTATACTTCGGATGATGTTGAAAGATAGATTGACCAATTCCACCACACCCTATAAGAAAAACTCTGGCACAGCTCCTGCTTTTTTGATTACGGATGCTCGTGATTTTGAAGTAGAGAAGGCTCGTTTGATTGAATACATTCAACGAGTAGAAAAATTAGGAGCAAATTATTTCGAGCATAAAGAATCAGTTTCTTTGGGCAAATTAAATTCTTTTGAATGGAATAATCTGTTCTATAAACATCTTGACCATCATCTTTCTCAATTTGGAGTATAACCATTAACTAATCACCAACCCAATGCTTTATTATTTATTTGATTACTTAGATAAACATTTCAACTTCCCTGGTGCTGGACTATTTCAGTACATCACTTTTCGTGCTTTTGCCGCTACGGTAATGTCGCTCGGAATTGCGGCAATTTGGGGGAAAACTGTAATTAACCTTCTTAGAAAATTGCAAATTGGCGAAGACATCCGTGACCTTGGTTTGGCGGGGCAGATGCAAAAGAAAGGTACGCCCACGATGGGAGGATTTATTATTCTTTTGTCATTGCTCGTTCCAGTGCTTTTGTTTGCTAAACTCCATAATATTTATATCATTTTATTAATCGTAACAACGGTCTGGCTTTGTGCAGTGGGTTTTTTAGACGATTATATTAAAGTCTTCAAGAAAAATAAAGATGGACTTTCGGGTAAATTTAAAATCGTTGGACAGATTGGTTTGGGGCTTATCGTGGGGCTTACGATGTGGTTTCATCCAGACATCAAAGTACGTTTTTATGAGAGAGCTAAGATTGCAGCAAATATTGGAGAAGTACAAAAATTTGTGGATTCAAAGTCTTTGATTTCTACAGTTCCATTCATGAAAAATAATCAGTTTGATTATAGTAATCTTATTCCTGATTTCTTGGGGCTTGACCAATATACATGGATTATTTATGTGATTGCAGTCATTTTTATCATCACAGCGGTTTCAAATGGAGCAAATATTACAGATGGTATTGATGGACTCGCAGCGGGAACTTCAATGATTATCGGTATTGGTTTGGCGGTGTTGGCGTATGTGTCTGGAAATAAGGTTTTTTCACAATATCTCAACGTGATGTTCATTCCCAATTCGGGCGAACTGGCGGTGTTTTGTGCCGCCTTTGTGGGAGCTTGTATTGGCTTTTTGTGGTATAATTCATATCCTGCTCAGGTATTTATGGGAGATACGGGTAGTTTGATGTTGGGTGGAATTATTGCTACGCTTGCTATCGTGATTCGGAAGGAATTATTGATTCCTGTTTTGTGTGGAATTTTCTTGATTGAACTACTCTCAGTAATTCTTCAAGTCAGTTATTTTAAATACACCAAGAAAAAATTTGGTGAAGGTAGGCGGATTTTTCTGATGTCGCCCCTGCATCATCACTTTCAAAAGAAAGGGTATCATGAAGCAAAATTGGTAACACGTTTCTGGATTATCGGAATTTTATTGGTGATAATTTCAGTGGTTACTTTGAAATTGAGGTAAATATTAAGTAGGGATTAGGGATTAGGTGTTAGATGACCAATTTCCCTAATCCCCAAAACCTAACCCCTAAAACCTGTTTATTTCATCGTCAATTCTTCATAAGCCGAAGTTAAACTTCTTGCGATGCCATCGCCTTTCATTTCTGTTACGCCTGGAACTGCTGTATTTTTTATAAATTCTTCTTTCGATTTTCCAGCCTTTATTTCACTTTCAGTAAAGACCAATAATTTTTCTAAATAATCCTTAAAAACCTTAATGTCTTCTTTATCACCCGTGATTTTTTCGGGGTCAAAAGCGTGTCCAAATACGAAAATGGTTTCATTATCGAAAGTCGTAAGTGTTTTATCCAATACCGAAATCCAACTTTTGATATTTGCCCCTGCCGACCTATCCACAAAAGGATAACGACGATTGAACATCAAATCACCCATGTGAAGAATGTTGGCGTGTTCAAAATGAATGAGAGAATCACCATTAGTATGTCCTGCTCCGAAATAATGTGCTTTTATACTTTCTTTCCCAACTTTTCCTTTCCAAGTATCCGAAAATGTCACATCTGGGTATAATTGTTTGTCCTCGGTTTTGGCTTTCTGAGCGGTTGCTTGCTGGTTTTTCAGAGAGTTTTCGTGAGCTACTACGTGTTCAACCAAACCCTTAAATGAAATATTTCCAGAACTATGGTCGCCGTGATGGTGCGTGTTTATCAACAACTGAATGGGTTTTTCAGATAGTTTTTTAAGTTCCGTAATTAAATGCGTTGATTGCTCTGGAAATTGCGAATCTACTACGGCAAAGCCTTTTTTAGTTTGCAGATAAGCAATTGTTCCACCTTTTTCGGTAAAAACCCCAACGTCTCCACGTAGCATTTTCATTTTGTACGGATTGTCGAAAATGGTATTACCAAAGGTTGTATTAGATAAAGACAATGCTCCGAAGGCAAAGGCTGAGTTTTGGATAAAATTTCTACGATTCATGTTTTTGATTTGAGATGAAATGATTGATTACGTTTTGTTTATTTATAAACAAACGAAAGTAAAAAAACTTTGGAGAAGTTTACGCATCAACCTGCTGATTTATTGCTTTTCATAATTTAGACAGTTTTAGAAGCCCAAAACTAATTATTTAGTATTATCATTTTTGAAAA
>JANPGQ010000054.1:0-10985 GCA_031423975.1 Cytophagales bacterium
ACTCTGATACTTTGGTAATCTTAAAATTTATCCATTTCCAATCAATCAAAAAAAAACTATGATGACAATCTTAACTCAAAGAGTTCCTATCTTCAAAACAAAATTCCTGCTTATGGTATTGATGGTCTTTGCGACCTTCACGAGTGCTATTGCACAGAGCATAACAGGAAAAATTTCGGATGAAAATGGTGAGGGTTTACCTGGCGTAAACGTATTAGTAAAAGGCACAAATTCTGGGGCAATTACAGATGCCAAGGGTATGTACTCGGTGAATGCGGCTAAAAATGCCATACTCGTTATTACTTATGTTGGTTTTAACTCAAAAGAAGTAGCTATTAATGGGCGTACAGCCATCAATGTCAATCTTTCTGCTGATAATAAATCATTGGAAGAAGTAGTAGTAGTGGGCTATGGTACACAAAGAAAAGTAACCGTAACGGGTGCCGTTGTAGCAGTGCAGGGAGAAAAATTACTCCGTTCGCCTTCGGTAGAAATTTCTAACTCATTGGCGGGGCGTTTGCCAGGTTTGGTAGTTATCCAAACAAGTGGAGAACCAGGAAATGACGGAGCGAAAATTTCAATTAGAGGTACAAATACGCTCGGGAATAACAGTCCACTTATCGTTATTGATGGTGTGCCTGACAGAGATGGCGGTATTGGTCGTTTGAATGGAAATGATATCGAATCCATTTCTGTCTTGAAAGATGCTTCTGCAGCAATTTACGGAGCAAGAGCTGCCAACGGTGCAATCTTGGTAACGACTAAAAAAGGAAAAGTAGGCAAACCAACTATTACCTACAATTTGAACGTTGGTATGTCTCAACCTGCCAGAATTCCACAAATGGCAAATGCTTCGGAATATGCAAAAATTATGAATGAGTTGCCAATTTACAAAACCATTCCTGATGCTGAATGGGGAGCGGCTTGGAAGGCAATTCAAACTACAGGAACTTATACTTCACCCTCTGCTGGAACAACAATTAATGCTAATTATAGTCCAGAAGCTGTGAAAGGCTATGCCGCAGGTACTGACAAATGGAAATATCCAAATACTGATTGGTTTGGTGATGCCTTCAAAACATGGTCGCCTCAAACAACTCATAATCTATCAATTTCAGGAGGAAGTGAGAGCATCAAATATTTTACCTCTTTGGGTTATGTTAATCAGGATGCTTATTACAAAAACTCGGCTACCAGTTATCAGCAGTACAATTTCAGAACTAATGTGGAGGCAAATATATCTAAATATATTACTGCCAATGTTGGAATCATGGTTAGACGTGAACAACGCAGAGCCCCAACGGAAACATCTGGCTCAATTTTCAGAATGTTGATGCGTGGAAGACCAACCGAACCAGAAGTTTGGCCAAACGGATTGCCCGGTCCTGATATTGAAAATGGACAAAACCCTTATGTGATTACGACCAATGCAACAGGTTATGTTGATAATCCAACCGATTTTCTACAAACCAATGCTTCCGTTGCTATCACAAACCCTTGGGTTGATGGTTTGAAATTGACCCTATCAGGTGCGGTAGATAAAAATAGTGCTACCGCTAAAATTTGGCAAACACCTTGGTCATTGTATAGCTGGGATAAAACCACTTATGAAGCAGATGGAATAACACCAAAATTGGTAGGAGCTATCCGTTCAAACTTCAAAGACCCTCGCCTTACACAGGCATATCAATCATTGTTGAATACTAACTTAACGGCAATGTTGAGTTATGATAAGCAATTGACCAAAGACCATAGCATTGGTTTGATGTTGGGTGTTACCAAGGAAGTTTTTGCAGGAGATAGATTCTCAGCTTTCCGTAGAAACTTTATTTCACCAGCCATTGACCAATTATTTGCGGGTGGTTCACTTCAACAAAACACCGATGGTAGTGCATACAGCAGAGCCAGATTGGGATATTACGGTAGAGCTCAGTACAATTATAAGGAAAAATATTTAGCAGAATTCATCGGTCGTTATGATGGCTCGTACATCTTTCCAGAAGC
Organism: Cytophagales bacterium; assembly: GCA_031423975.1. Classification (GTDB taxonomy): domain Bacteria; phylum Bacteroidota; class Bacteroidia; order Cytophagales; family Spirosomataceae; genus Arcicella. Next base: position 2,005 of record JANPGQ010000054.1, read on the forward strand.
AACTCGATTCGGATTTTTCCCAGGGGTATTGTTAGGATGGAACGTTTCAAAGGAAGATTTCTTTAAAGTACCAGCTATCGACTACATGAAAATCCGTGCTTCTTACGGACAAATGGGGAATGACCAAGTATTTTATAATAACCAACTCCAAGAGTACGCTTATTTATCTACTTATGGTTTTGGTAATTATCCTATTAACGGTCAGGTGGTTACTACTTTGGGCGAGACAGTTTTGGCAAACCCATCATTTACTTGGGAGCGTGCCAATAACTACAACTTGGGTATTGACATGAGTTTATTGAACAACAAGATTGATGTTATTTTGGAATATTTCTATAACAGAAGAGACCAAATCTTGATTCAGAAAACGGGTTCAACGCCAGCATCTTCGGGAATTAGTACATTATTACCTCCTGTAAATGCGGGTATTGTGGATAATAAGGGTTTTGAATTTAATATCGGATATAACGGAAAAGCCTCACGAGACCTTACTTTTAGAGCTGGAGTTAATGGTGGATATGCTAAAAATAAAGTAATCTTTTTTGATGAAGTTCCAGGCATAAAAGATTACCAAAAACAAGAAGGAAAGCCGATTGATTCTTATTTAGTCTATAAGTCAGCGGGTGTATTCAGAGATAAAGCTGATATTGAATCTAATAAACTTGATTATAGTGGCGTAACGTCAAAACTTATTCCTGGCGATATGAAGTTTGAAGATGTAAATGGTGATGGTAAAATTGATGGTGATGACAGAGTAAGATTAGACCAAAACACCACGCCTACGTTCAACTTTGGAGCAACTTTGGATGTAAAATACAAAGGTTTTGAAGTAAATATTTTGTTCCAAGGAGCAACAGGGGCCTCTATTCGGATTCAAACAGAATCGGGCGATATTGGTAATTTTTTGAAATATTCTTACGATAATAGATGGTCAATTGATAATCCAAGTGGTACAGATCCACGTTTGGCGAGTAGAGGTGACACCTATTATACAGGTGGAAATTACGGAAATAACACTTATTTTCTTTATAGTAAAGATTACATCCGTTTAAAAAACCTTCAAGTGGCTTATACCGTACCAAAGGCTATTACGGAAAGATTCAAAATCGGCTCGCTTAGATTTTATGTGAATGGTTCAAATTTATTGACATTCGATAAATATAAAATCTATGACCCCGAAGCAACTGCTTCAAGCGGTGTATATTATCCACAATCTCGGGTATTGAACGCAGGTTTAAGTTTAAGTTTTTAATCAACATAAATATTAATAAAAATGAAAAAATCCTTAATAAAAATGAGCTTGCTGTGTACAATCATGGCGTTTGTTTTGTCTTGTGACAAGGAATTTCTAAATACCAAGCCTCTTGACAAAATTTCAAGTGAGGCAACTTGGGCAGATGGAGCTTTGTCGGAAGCCTTTATTTTCAATGTATATTCATTTCTTGGTTATGGTGGTTTTGAAGAGCAATCGCTCGCTGCCTATACAGATGAGGCAATGTTTACGCACGCAGGTAGAAATATTAATACCTTTACCGAAGGTACCGAAACCGCCAATAACTTAGCATGGCAAAGTCCAACTTACGAATATGGCAGAATGTATCTGGCAATTAGACAAGCTAATGTAGCTTTAGAAAATTTGCCAAAAGCTGGTTTCTCGGACGCTCCATTGAAAGAAAAATTGACTGGAGAAGCATACTTTTTAAGAGCATATTATTACCAACAATTGGTAAGATTTTACGGTGGTGTACCCTTAATCAGTAAGCCTTATGGTTTGACGGATGATTACACAATTGCAAGGAGTTCTTATGATGATTGTGTGAAATTTATCGTAAGTGACCTCGACAATGCCATCAAATTATTGGATGGAAAACCTGTGGTAAATGGTAGAGCATCCAAAGTAACGGCATTGGCATTGAAGGCAAGAGTTCTTTTGTATGCAGCCAGTGATTTGCATGATGCAACAGCATTGAAGGCTAAAACTACATTGGGTAGCTTTTCGAATATTGAGTTGTTAGCCTATACTTCGGGTGACCGTACCGCAAGATGGGCGGCTGCCAAAGCTGCTGCCAAAGCTGTTTTGGATGCTACTTCAGGTTATAAATTGAATCTATCTGCTCCAGTATCAGCAACGGAAGGAACAAATAATTATGTTTCTATTGCGATGGGCGGACAGAGTGCGGTGGGAGATGCTGCCGCAGCTTCTGAACTAATCTTTCAAAGAACACATACAGCCTTGTACGTTGCAGAGGACAATTGGCCTTTGGGTGGTATTCACTACGGTATCAATAATGGACCAAACGGTTATCATAACTGGGCAGGAAATACGCCAATTCAAAATTTAATAGATGACTATGAAATGATGGATGGGGCAAAATTTGACTGGACAAAAGCAGAGCAAAAAGCCGCACCATACACTAATCGTGACCCACGTTTGTATGCTACTATTTTGTACGATGGAGCTACTTGGAAACCAAGACCATCTGATGTAACAGGTTTAGATCCTGTGAATCAAATTCAAACGGGATATTATGATGATGGAGCAGGCGGTAAAGTAAATGGTATTGATACAAGAGAGTCAGCAGTTGAAAATTGGAATGGTACTCGTACTGCTTACTATACCCGTAAATTCATTGATCCTAATCCAGCATTGGCCGATAACCAGTCAAGTGCTCAGGTTATTCCTTGGCCCTTTATTCGAGTAACAGAAATGGCGTTGAGTTATGCAGAGGCTGCCCTTGAGAGTGGGGACGAAGCAGAGGCATTGAAATGGGTAAATCGAATCAGATTCAGAGCGGGAATGCCAGCTGTTACTGATAAAGGTGATGCTTTAAGGCAAAGAATTAGAAACGAAAGAAGAATTGAATTAGTGTACGAAGAACATCGTTATTTTGATACTCGAAGATGGCTTATTGCCCCTTCAACCGTGGGTAGAGGAATAAAGTCAATTAATGTGGAAGCTAAACTTAAAGCGGGAGCAAAACCGCATAAGCCCTATAAGTTCGATAAATCGGTTTACAACTATAGTTACACTGTTGTAGATAATACACAGAACGAAACCCGTAAATGGAATGACAAAATGTATTTTAGACCAATGAGTAGGGATGAAATGAGTAGAAACGCTAAATTAGTACAAAATCCATCGTATTAATACTTACAATTATTTTGTATTGTAAAAATCTACCTCTATTTTGAGGTAGATTTTTACTTTTAAGCCCTTTTTTAGGAACATTTTTTGTAAAAACGGTTTGGAGTCGTTTTTTCGAGTCCGAACCGAATTCCTACTGTTAGAGCGTAGCGACCGACGCCCGGCGAGTTTAGGAATTCTTGATTTTTTTGTATTAAGACAAAAAGTAAGGACGAGAATAAAACACCAAATTATGAATTGGAATGGCATAAATTCATTCACTCGATTAAAAAAATGTACGTTTAAAAAACACATAACCCTCTTTAAATGGAAAAAAATATACTCTTTATAATTTCTCAATTTGCCTTCTTCATGTTGCTGTTGAGTTGTAAACAAAACCAGCCATTATCTGACCAAGAATTAACCACAAAATGGGCGGATATGACGCTATATATCACTAAAAATACTCCTGCCAATTCACCTACTTATTCATCAAGATGCTTGGGATATATCGGACTCACGATGTACGAATCTATCGTGAATAGCTATCCCAATTATCAATCTTTATCAGGTCAATTGAATGGATTGGACAGTTTGCCTAAACCTGAAACGGGGAAAAAATATAATTGGAAATTATGTTTAAATTCAGCCCAAGCTACTATTTTGAAAAGCATTTACAATCAAACTTCTGATAAAAATAAACTCAAAATTGATTCCTTAGAAAATTTTATTTTATCAAATTTTAGTGAAAATATACAAGATAAAGAGTTGATTAATAGGTCGATAGCTTATGGAAAAGCTGTGGCGGAGAAGATATTTGAATGGTCGAAAACAGACGGTGGGTATCGAGGATATTTAAAGAATTTTGATAAAAAGATGGTGCATCCACACTGTGCTGGTTCATGGAGTCCGCCTTTATATGGGCAATCTTTTAGCCATTATCCACTGCATCCACATTGGGGCGAAAATCGCACTTTTTTAGTACAGAATCACCAAATAAAAGACCCCATCGTAATTCCCTACGATACCTTGCCGAGTTCAGAATATTATCAACAATTTCTCAGAACCTGTAAGCAAAAAAATACTTTAACGCAAGCTCAAAAAGAAGCTGCAATATGGTGGAGTGATGACCCTGATGAAACTTTTACGCCTCCTGGGCATTCCTATTATTTAGCTACCTTAGCTATCAAAAAGTCAAATCCAGAGCTGATAAAATGCTCAGAAACTTACGCCAAAGTAGGTTTGGCAGTGGCAGATGCTTTTGTTAATTGTTGGAAATGGAAGTATAAATTCTTTACGGAAAGACCTAACAATTATGTCAATCAGCACATTGATGAGCGTTGGGAGTCCTTTTGGCCCGACCCACCATTTCCTGCCTTTCCGAGCGGACACGCTATACAAGCCTCTGCTACGGCAATGGTTTTAGCGGATTTATACGGAGAAAAATTTTCTTTCACGGATGATGCCCACGTAGGAAGAAAACGGGATGATTTCAGAAATGTAGATTATAAAGAAAGACATTATAATTCTTTTTGGGAAGTAGCCCAAGAAACAGCCAATTCACGCTTTTATGGAGGAATTCATATTCCGCAAGACAATGAAAGAGGGCTGGAAAAAGGAAAAGAAGTAGGACAAAATATTAATCACTTGACATGGAAAAAATGAAAACTATTATAGATAGATTTAAAAACTTTTTAACGGTGCGACGTCTCGCAAGTTGTCAAATCTATAATTATACAAAAATCCTCTTTTTAACATTTTTTTCAAATCTAATACAAGCTCAAACTCCCTTTAAAGACATTACCAAACAATCAGGCATAAAGCATCAATTTGAGGTGTATGAAGGCTTTTTGGGCGGAGGAGCTTGTGTTTTGGACTTCAATAATGATGGTTTTGAAGACATTTTTTTGGCGGGTGGCATGGCCGATGATATTTTGTATTTGAATAATAAAAACGGCACTTTTACCAATATTTATCAAAAATCGGGATTGATTGGCACCATGAAATTTGTTACACAATGTGCCGTTTCTGCGGATGTGAATAGAGATGGTTTTGTAGATTTATACATTACCACAATTACTTCAAAAGGAGCTAAAAAGCTGATTCCCAGAGCCATAAATTTGTTGTATCTCAACAATGGAAACAATACTTTTAGGGATGGAACAAAAGAATTTGATTTAGACAAATTCAATTCGTTTAGTACGGGAGCAAATTTCGGAGATTTCAATGCGGATGGTTATCCAGACCTTTATGTGGGCAATTATTTCACGGAATATCCAGGAGATTTGAGTACCATAAACGATGCAACCATTGTGGGGGCAAACCAAATCACGGAAGGCTATTTGTTGCTGAACGAAAAGGGGGAATCTTTCAAAAATGTGTATCAAGATTATGGTTTAACTCACAAAGGTTTCGGCTTTGGGGGTGTTTTTACTGATTTTGATAATGATGGCGACCAAGACCTTTTTGTAAATCATGATTTTGGCTATAAACGAACGCCTGATTTACTCTTAGAAAATCAATATCCGTGGAAATCTTTTCAAGATGTTGCACCAAAATTAGCAATGGATTTGAAGATAAATTCGATGGGAACAGCCGTGGGTGATTATAACAATGATGGTTTGATGGATTATTTTGTAACCAATATTCGTTTTAATAAATTTATGGTGAATCAGGGCGTAGGAAAGCCTTTTCAAGAAAAATCACAAGAATTGGGTTTGGGCATAATGACCATAAGTTGGGGAGCAAACTTTGCTGATTTTGACCACGACGGCGACCTCGACCTTTTTGTAGCAAATGGCGATTTGAACCCCAATTGCACCCCAATTGGTGATTTTTACTTTGATAATGTGAACGGTAAATTTGTAGAAAGTGGTAGAACAAAAGGCGTAAATGACTACGGAATTGGGCGTGGTTCTGTAACTTTTGACATGGACAATGATGGAGATTTAGACCTTTTAGTTGTTAATCAAAAACCTGTTTTAGACTTTCCAACGGTTTCAGAAACCCACCTATATCGCAATGATTCTGCCAAAGGAAATTGGATAAAAATAGCATTAAAAGGTATCGAAGCAGAATCGCATGGCTTGGGATCAAAGGTAGAAATCATCATTGGTGATAAACATTTTATTCGTGAAATTGATGGTGGAGGTTCGAGTCATTTATCTCAAAATGCCCCTTACGCACACTTTGGCGTAGGAAATGCCACAAAAATTGATGAAATTATTATTCATTGGACGGGCGGAAATACGCAGACCCTTAGCAATCAAAAAGTAAATCAATTTATCACTATTGCCGAAGAAAAGAATACGAAAATGAATCCAATTTTGAAATGGGGTTTAATTATTTTCGTAACGTTTGGACTTTTATTTTACTTTCTTAAAAAACGTAAATAATAAGGATTTATACGGATTCGTCCTTCAAAAGGACTACTTCCGTGTTCGACGAATGAATCCAGTATATATCATAGACATTATCCTTCAAAAAATAATCCATGAAAATCCAGAAATCTCTAATCCTTGTTACCTTAATTTTCGTTTTGAGTAATTGTAAAAAAACTGCTCAAAATGAAGAAACAAACAATTCTGAGGCTTTATTTCAATTACTTCCAGCCGAAAAAACACACGTTGATTTCCAGAATGTTATCACCGAAGGACTGAATACCAATGTTTTGATGTACGAATATTTCTACAATGGCGGTGGTGTGGCAGTTGGTGATGTCAATAATGATGGACTCGAAGATTTGTATTTTACCTCAAATATGGAAGTCAATCGACTATACTTGAATCGTGGAAATATGTCATTTCAGGATGTTTCGGCACTTTCGGGCGTAAAAGGGCGTGAAGGTCCTTGGAAAACTGGTGCAACAATGGCGGACGTAAATGGTGATGGCTTATTGGATATTTTTGTGTGTTATTCGGGGGCAGTTCGTCCCGAAAACAGGATGAAACAGCTTTTCATCAATCAAGGAAATGATAATCAGGGAATTCCGCAATTTGTGGATAAAGCCGCTGAATACGGCTTGGATAATGTTTCGACAAGTACGCAAGCCGCCTTTTTCGACTACGACCGTGACGGAGATTTAGATATGTTTTTGCTGAATCATAATATAAAATCATTACCAGTTCTCAATGTTTTGAATACAACCGAAACACTCAAAATTGAAGACCCCATCAGCGGTGTTCGCCTTTTTAGACACGATAAAGGCAAAAATGGGCAACCTCATTTTACTGATATAACCAAACAAGCAAATATTTCAAGTTCTTCACTTTCTTATGGTTTAGGAATCGGCATTGCTGATTTTAATCAAGATGGTTGGCAGGATATGTACATTTCAAATGACTACACCGTTCCAGATTATTTATACATCAATGATAAAAATGGCGGATTTATCAATCAAATTAATGACCGTTTGGGGCATACGTCCATGTACTCAATGGGCAATGATGTTTCGGACGTAAACAATGATGGAACGGTAGATATTTTTACGCTTGATATGTTGCCAGAGGATAATCGCCGCCAAAAATTATTGATGGCAACCGACAGCTATGAGAAATTTAATTTCAATGTGCAGATGGGGTTTGGCTATCAATATATGAGGAATATGTTGCACCTTAACGAAGGAAAAACGAATAAGGGAGATGAACTAAACTTTCATGAAATCGGGCAATTCGCTGGTATTTCAAATACTGATTGGTCTTGGGCTGCCCTTTTTGCCGATTACGACAATGATGGTTGGAAAGATTTATACATCACCAACGGATATCTCAGAGATTATACCAACCTCGATTTTATCAAATATATGAACGATTTTACGGCTCAAAATCAAGGAAATATGAATCGTGAAAGGGCTTTGGAATTAGTTAATCAAATGCCATCAAGTAATGTTACTAATTATCTTCTCAAAAATAATGGCGATTTGACATTTACCAATAAGGTTTCTTCGTGGGGAACGAACCAAACGTCAAATAGTCATGGAGCTGCCTACGCTGATTTGGACAATGATGGAGATTTGGATTTGGTGGTCAATAATGTAAATCAACCTGCCTTTATTTATCAAAACCAATCGAACGCTAAAAACAATTATTTGAAACTAAAATTTGACGGTGAAGGTATGAATCGTAACGGAATTGGGGCAAAAGTTATCATGTATAATCAAGGTAAAATGCAATTTCAAGAGAAAATGCCAACGCACGGTTATCAGTCGAGTGTAACTAATTTTTTGCATTTTGGAATTGGTAAATCTGCCTCCATGGATTCCGTTAAAGTAGTTTGGTTAAGTGGGAAATCAGAAGTATTGAGAAATGTAAAAGCGAATCAGCTAATAACGGTTTCGGAGAAAAATGCAAAACAGAGTAAAACAAATAATCAAACCATAAAAAGTTATTTTCAAGAAGTACAATCACTCGTTTTTGAACACAGAAAAGATACTATAAACGATTTCAAAAGACAATCATTGATGACAAATCCGATGTCGTACCAAGGTCCATGTATGACGAAAGGTGATGTAAATGGTGATGGATTGGAAGATGTTTACGTGGGCGGAGCAACCAATCAAGCAGGGGTGATTTTCCTACAAAATCAAGCAGGAAATTTTAGCCCAAAATCTCAATTAGCCTTTGAAACAGACAAATCAAGCTACGATACTGACGCTATTTTCTTTGATGCCAATGGTGATAAATTCTTGGATTTATACGTTTGTAGCGGTGGTTATGGAACTTATCAACCCAATGACAAAGCCCTTCAAGACCGTTTATATATGAATGACGGCAAGGGGGATTTTACTAAAACTATTTTGCCAACTATGCTGACAAGTACCAGTTGTGTACGTGCAGGAGATATTAACGGTGATGGAAAA
>JANPGQ010000055.1:0-5877 GCA_031423975.1 Cytophagales bacterium
TTACAACGTCCGCAAGCGTTAGCAACGATGATTGACGGACGTGATATTGATTTTATTGAACTTCAAACTAATGCACAACCCGCTGATTGTGTGGAAGTTGACGCCACAGAACCGCTTTATATTCTTTATACTTCTGGCACAACGGGCAAACCCAAAGGAATTGTTCGAGATAATGGTGGGCACGCCGTGGCAATGCACTATTCAATGGAAGATATCTACAACGTAAAGCCTGGTGATGTATTTTGGGCAGCTTCGGATGTAGGCTGGGTGGTTGGACATTCCTACATTGTTTATGCCCCTCTGATTTATGGTTGTACTACTATTTTCTTTGAAGGAAAACCCATTCGTACACCCGACGCAGGTACATTTTGGCGAGTGATTGAAGAGCATAAAGTCAATTGTTTTTTCACCGCTCCAACGGCTTTTAGAGCTATCCGAAAAGAAGACCCAGAGGCAGCATTGATGAAAAAATATGACCTCAGTTCGTTGAAAAGCATTTTTGTGGCTGGCGAACGTTGCGACCCACCTACCTTGGAATGGTTGCAGCATATTTCAAAATTGCCCGTGATTGACCATTGGTGGCAAACAGAATCGGGCTGGGGAATGGTGTCAAATATGATGGGTGTTGAAGAATTTCCAGTAAAAATGGGTTCGGCAACCAAGCCCGTTTGTGGTTTTGAATTAAAGATTTTGAACGAAGCTGGCGAGGAAGTAAAAGCCAATGAAGAAGGTTTTATTTGCGTAAAATTACCGATGGCACCGGGCAGTTTACCAACGCTTTGGAACGATAATGAGCGGTTTAAAGCGTCATACTTGAACACTTTTGAAGGTTACTACCTCACGGGTGATGGCGGATATATAGATGAGGACGGTTATGTATATGTAATGGGGCGAGTAGATGACGTAATCAACGTGGCAGGACACCGACTTTCAACGGGTTCGATGGAAGAAATTATTGCCTCACATCCAGCCGTGGCGGAGTGTGCAGTTGTGGGTATTGCGGATGAATTACGTGGGCAAAGACCCGTTGGTTTTGTGATATTAAAAGACGGTCAGACGATTGATGAACTAAGCCTTGAAAATGAAACAATTACCCTCATACGTGATAAAATAGGGGCAGTTGCCTTTTATCGGAACACTATTTTAGTAAAACGTTTACCCAAAACTCGCTCAGGAAAAATCCTCCGAAAAGTAATTCGACAATTGACTGATGGTGAACAATTTACCATTCCATCCACCATAGATGACCCCATGATTTTGGCCGAAATTCAAGATTTTTTACAAGCAAGAAATATTGGGAAAAGTTCAGAAATTAAGCTATAATATTTTAGCAAGAGAAGCTATAATAATTTAGCGTAAAAATTTTGAATAAAGGAAAAGCGATAAATTTTGTTTGTAATTTTACAAGAGAAATTTGAAGGATATTGAGAAAGTTTATTCGCTTTCACATTCTATTATAACAATTTTTATTTTGTTAAAAGATACTGGGATTTGTAAATACGTTTTATTAATGCTCTTCGAGATGTTCCGAAGGGCATCTTGAAGAGCGAAGATTTATATTTGTACAACTATCAAGCACATATACAAATTTGATTAATTTATCCACTTAATACAAATAAAATTAATAAGCACTCATGAAAAAATTCTATGTTATATTATTTAACATCTACTTTTTTTTCTCATCCATTTTAGTATTCTCACAAAGTACACCGGAAATAGTTTTGGGAGATTTGGGAACAACTTCTTTTTGTCCAGGGGGTACCTTATCTATCCCATATACGACTACATTACCTTCCAATATATTTATAGGAGTAAGATTATCGGATCAATCTGGAAATTTTGGATTTTATAGTACATTATTAGGAGGTGGTTATGTTAGCCCTATTAGCGTATCAATACCTTCGGGTATGTCAGCAGGAACGGATTATAGAATAAGACTTGAAGGGATAGCTTTTGTAAGTAATACAAGTGTAGCATTAACCTCTACAGGACAAGTACTTGCAATTTCAGTAAAAAACTTAGTTGGAAAAGAAATAGAGACAGGTTACAATGTTTGCCAAGGTTCAGCATTAACTGGATTAATCAACAGTAATCAGACAGCAGGAGTTAGCTATCAGTGGAAAAAAGATGGTGTTGTTATATCAAACTCGCCTTCCTTTAGAATAACGCAGACAGGAAATTACATTGCATCAGTACAGAAACTGGGTTGTAATAATGCCCAACGATTTTTGAACATAACTTTTAATCAACCGTATAATCATTATGTGGAGCGTGTTGGTAATGAATATCAATGTTCAAATGTATCTATAATCTTTAGAGAAAAATATTTTAGTGATAGTGCCAGATTTCAGTGGACAAAAGATAATGTCATATTAGCGGGAGAAACGAAAGACACTTTAGTAACAAACCAAACAGGTATTTTTAAAGCTATTGTTACAGATAAATGTTATGTTCCAGAAGGAAGGGGATTTACAGGTGACAAGGTTGTTTTTAGCAATTCCATTCAAAATAACATAAACACTTATCCATCAAAAAAGGCAAATGTGTTGTGTGGAAGCAGTATTTTTGGTTCTGCTTTTTCTTCAACCACTGAGTTTAAAAACCTATTAGCTGCTTATACTTATCAATGGAAAAAAAATGGGATAGATATTGTCAATGCAAATTCCAATTGGAGTCCCATTATTCAAGATGAAGGAGTTTACAGTTTAGCCCTTTCACAAGGAAATTGCACTTCAATATCAGAAGGAATAGTTTTTATTAGAAAAGATACTTTAAAACTTGATTTAAACATTGAACGTTATTCTGATAAAAAATTATGTACGGGTGCAATATCTCTTTTAGAATATTATGGTCATTATGGAATAACGACTTCTATTTACAAAGACACATCTCTATATTTATCAAACACACCTGTTTTAACACAATTTTATGTAAATTCAACAGGCAAATACACTATTAGGGGAAGTGCGGCAGATTGTATAATATTACCTTCTGACACAGTAAGTATTGTCTTCGGGAATAACTTTGAAACAAAAATTTATCATCCACAAGATTATTTTTGTAATGGAGGTGGAGTCACTTTAAGTATCAATACTTCTTCATACTTAGGATCAAATATTACATATAGATGGTATAGAAATAATGTATTAATACCACCTTCTTCGTATTATGGAACCTCTATATCTGCTTCTCAGCCAGGAATTTACAAAGTACAAATAACTTCTTCTTCTTGCACAGGAGTAACTGATTCTGTTGAAATTAAAAATATTCAAAGTTTGCCTAAACCTAAAATTTATAGTAAAAAAGGAGATCTAATGGATTCAATACTTGAACGATTTGTATGTAATAACAACGTCATTGAACTACACGCAAAGGATTATTTTACGAGTGATAGAATTATTTATGACTTTGTATATTGGAAAAAGAATGGACAAGCAGTGTTAAGAAAAGAAAATGATGCAGAACCTTTTTACGTTTCGCAAGCAGGCTCATATTCCCTTGTAGGTGAAAAAGGAGTTTGTCAAATAGAATCTGACCCAATAGAAATAAAGTATGGGGATCCTATTACAGGAAATATAAGTGGCACAAGCTCAATATATTCTGGAGAAAAAGCCATGATCAATCTTAACTTTACTGGTGGAAATGCTTGGTCATACAGAACTTCTGATATGGCAACAAATCAAAATACTATGATGACTTCGTTGATTAAAAATGTAACACCCACTACCACTCAAACATATTCTATTACCTCATTAGCGAGTAATTGTGGAATTGGTACAACTTCTGGTAATGCAATAGTTACTGTTTTACCGTGTCCTATTGGTAATACCATTAGCATTAAGTCTGGTAACTGGAATCAACCATCAATATGGTCTTGTGGACAGATTCCCACATCTCTCAATGATGCCACTATAGAAAACGGACATATAATTACAGTACCCAATAACTATCAAGGTCAAGTAAAAAAATTAAGGTTAAAAGGAATGTTAATACAACAAAATGGTTCTGGATTTAAAGTAAATAATTGATTTTTTACATTTTTAGTTCTACTATTCTACACTCTTTTGAATGTGCAATCCGAAAGCAAACTGTAAAAGATTTATTATCCGTAAAACCCAATAACAAAAATAATGATCCAACAAATATCCTCAATCGAGCAATACCAAGAAGTATATAACCAATCAATCACCGACCCTGAAGGATTTTGGGCGGAAGTGGCTCAGAATTTTCAATGGCGTAAACCTTGGAAAAAAACCTTAGAATGGGACTTCGCTACGGCAAATACTAAGTGGTTTGTCGGTGGTAAAATGAATATTACCGAAAATGCCCTCGACCGTCACCTCGCAACTCGTGGCGACCAAGCCGCTATTATTTGGGAGCCTAATGACCCCGAAGAAGAATCTATTACTTTGACATACAAGATGTTACATCAAAAAGTGTGTCAATTTGCCAACGTCTTGAAAAAGCACGGTGCCAAAAAAGGGGATAGAATCTGTATCTATATGCCCATGATTCCTGAGTTGGCAATTGCTGTCTTGGCTTGTGCCAGAATCGGGGCCATTCACTCGGTGGTTTTTGGTGGTTTCTCGGCTCAATCTATTGCCGACCGTATCAATGATGCGCAATGTAATATTGTCATTACGTCCGATGGTTCGTTTAGAGGAAATAAAGAAATCGCTTTGAAATCAACCGTTGACGATGCTTTGGTTCAATGTCCATCGGTACAAAAAGTGATTGTTTCCACTCGTACACGCACGCCAGTTTCGATGATTAAAGGTCGTGATGTATGGTGGGAAAATGAAGTAAAAACGGTTTCATCCGACTGTGAAGCCGAAGAAATGGATGCTGAGGATATGCTTTTTATCCTTTATACTTCTGGTTCAACGGGTAAGCCCAAAGGTGTTGTTCATACTTGCGGAGGCTACATGGTTTATTCGACTTATACTTTTGCCAATGTGTTTCAATATCAACCCGAACAAGTGCATTTTTGTACGGCGGATATTGGTTGGATAACGGGACATTCATACATCGTTTATGGTCCACTTTGTCAGGGAGCAACCACCTTGATTTTTGAAGGAATTCCGACCTATCCAGACGCTGGACGTTTCTGGGATGTGATTGATAAACACAAAGTTGATATACTTTATACTGCCCCAACTGCCATCCGTTCGTTAATGAGTTTCGGCAATCAATTTGTTGATAATAAAGACCTTAGCTCTTTGAAAACGTTAGGTTCGGTTGGTGAACCTATCAACGAAGAGGCGTGGCATTGGTACGATGAACACATCGGAAAAGGTAAATGTCCGATTGTAGATACATGGTGGCAAACCGAAACGGGTGGGATAATGATTTCGCCAATTGCGGGCGTTACCAAGACCAAACCAGCCTACGCAACTTTGCCATTACCAGGAGTTCAGCCGATTTTGGTGGATGAAGCTGGTAATGAGATTTTGGGTAATGGCGTATCGGGAAATCTTTGTATTAAATTCCCTTGGCCCGGGATTATCAGAACTACTTACGGCGACCATGAACGTTGTATTCAAACGTATTTTTCAACTAATAAAAACCTGTATTTCACGGGTGACGGTTGTATGCGTGACGAAGATGGATATTACAGAATCACGGGTAGAGTTGATGATGTTATGAACGTTTCAGGACATAGAATTGGCACGGCTGAGGTTGAAAATGCCATTAATATGCACTTAGGCGTGATTGAATCTGCCGTAGTGGGTTATCCGCACGACATCAAAGGGCAAGGAATTTATGCCTACGTGATTTGTGATAAGCAAATGGAAGACAAAGATTTGATTCGTAAAGATATTTTGGCAACCGTAACTCGTTTGATTGGACCCATTGCTAAACCCGATAAAATTCAGT
>JANPGQ010000056.1:0-2910 GCA_031423975.1 Cytophagales bacterium
TGGGATGGACAAGGCTTTGAAGACGATTTTTAATAATGAAATGCCCCTTACTCAGTTCAAATCTGGTGGCTCAAATGCCTTTGCTTTCAACCGTAAAAAGACCAAAGATGATAAAGTTTATTTGAATATAAATCCGCACCAACCGCTCGAAGGTCCACAGTCTTGGTACGAAGCACATTTGGTCTCTGAACAAGGCTGGAACTGTTTGGGAGCATTATTTCCAGGCGGAGCTTCTATATTTTTAGGGTCAAACGAGAACTTGGGCTGGGCTCATACCGTTAATTATCACGATAAAATGGATGTATTTCAGTTGGAAATTAATCCCGAAAACAAGAACCAATATAAGTTTGATAATGAGTGGCTTGATTTGGAAGAAAAAGAGGTTTCACTGAGTGTAAAATTGGGCATTGCGACTATCAAAGTAAAGCGAAAAGTATGGTGGAGTAAATATGGACCAACCGTTGTAACCGACAAAGGTCCCGTTTTTGCCATTCGTTATGCAGTACTTTTCGAGATTCGGGCGGTGGAACAATGGTATCGCATGAATAAAGCACGTAATTTTTATGAGTTCAAAAATGCCTTGAAAATGACCGCAATTCCAGGTTTTAATGTGGTGTATGCCGATAAAAGTGATACCATTTTTTACCTTTCAAACGGTAAAATTCCGATGAGAAATCCTGCTTATGATTGGTCAAAAACCTTGCCTGGTAATACTTCTAAAACCCTCTGGACAAGTTTTCACCCTTTGGAAGATTTACCTCAGTTAGTAAATCCGCCTTCGGGTTACGTTTTCAATACTAATAATACGCCCTATAATGCCACCGCCCCAAGCGATAATTTGAACCCTGATAATTTTGATAAAACAATGGGCATGGAACGTTGGGATAATAACCGAAGCAAACGTTTTATGGAATTAGTAGCTCAATATCCAACCTTGAATTGGGAGGAATTCAAAACCATAAAATACGACCAAACCTTACCCAAAGACTTAGCCTATTTCACTAATCCTGCGGAGGTTTATAAATTGGATGCTGCTAAATATCCTGATATTCAAGACGTTATCGTGAAACTTCAACGTTGGGATAAACACGCCAATGCAGACAACCCCGATGCGGCAGTTTTCTTGTTATTTTATCAATATTTGAAGGAAAAAAATATTAGAATGAGCGTGCAGGAAAGGTATTTGACTCCCGAGGAATGTGTAGAAGCCATGAAATACGTGAAGGAGTATCTGATGAAAAACTTCAAAACGGTAGATATTACTTTGGGAGATTTACAGAAAATAGTACGTGGGAATAAAGAATTGCCCATGTCGGGAATCCCCGATGTATTGGCAGCAATGGGTTCTGATACTTATAAAAACGGGAAACTGAAAGCAACGCAAGGCGAGTCATACATTCAGTTAGTAAAATTCTCAAAAACGGGATTGCCAGAAATTGAATCAAGTATTGCTTACGGAGCCTCAAATCATCCCGATAGTCCCCATTATGCCGACCAAATGGAGATGCACTCTAAGCAAAAAACGAAGGTTATGACTTTGGATAAAGCAACGGTTTTGAAGGATGCGGAGCGGGTATATGCTCCTAAGTAGAAGGTGAAATTTAGAGAATATTAGGGAAGGCTTCGTTCAAAACGAAGCCTTCCCTAATTCCGTTATTTCAAGAGTAATTCCCCACCCCATTCTACTCGTAAAACCTTAGACCGCACATTGATACTTTCAAAAAAACGTAGCCAATACAACTGTTGATTGGACAAACTATCGGTTGGAGATTTTACTTCTACGAAACTATATTCGCCATCGCCCCACATAAAAAGGTCGGGGAAACCCCGTAGATTTTCTCTCAGACTACGTGCCATTTCGAGCATAATTAAGGTGAGTTGTTCAGGTGAAAGTTTCTCTAAAACCGTCAAAATTAATGGGAAAAGCCCTCCATACCACTCTACAAGCGGATTTGTGATGCCAAATTTTTCAAAGAAAATACGATTCATATATACCGTGGTAGCATCTTCGTCTTCCAACATCAACAGGCGTTCTTCCATGCGTTCTTTACGTTTTTCAAAAAAGGTGGGTTTGAATAAATCAGAAGGGGAACGTTGCAAGGGATGGTGAATGGCAAGGGTATCGGTATCAAAAATAATATCCCAAAACATCAAGCCGAAGAGACTTCGCCAGAGGTGATTTTCGGTAAAAGTTGCCTTCAAACCTCTTTGTTCGTAGTAGTCAATTACCCCAAATTCTACCTGTCTTTTCCACGAAATATCAATGGTAACGGATTCAGAATTATGTAAATGTTTGGTAACAGCTTTCTTTGATTTTTTGGCTAATAATCGGTTCAAATAATCCTCCGCAAAAAACTGTTCGTTGGCATTTTTATAGTCCAAAAGCATCATTTCGCACAATGCTTTGGCTTCTTCTTTGTTTTTAAGTTTATCCAAAATTCTCACCTGACGCTCCCGTGAAGGCGGTTCTTCAATCATTCTGAAAACTTCGAGTGCTTCGTCCAAAGCTTTTTTCTTTTCCAAATGTGCCGCCACTTTCAGCGTAAAGCGTTCAAAGGTTGGTTGGGCAATTTCCGATAAACCTTTACGGTGCGTATCTGCCCAATCCATAAACCAATTATAAATCTCAATGGTCTCAATATCAGCTTGTTGCATCAAATAAAAATCCTCACGAGCAATGCTAACCTTGAATTTATCTTCTACTTCCTGACGAGTTTGGAAGTAAGCAACCATCTTGTCTTCATCATATTTTTCGTAATTCTGAAAGCCCAAATCTCGGGTTACAAATTCGGTCATATCACCATGTCTTGAACCAAAAAATAGGAATTTCAACATCGCAACTTCGGTCTCAAAACCAACCTTTATGACAGATACAGGTAATGCCACAGCCCCCCCCGCCCCCGATGGGGG
>JANPGQ010000057.1:0-1538 GCA_031423975.1 Cytophagales bacterium
CTCGTGAGGGCTATGATGATTTTTATTATGGCAAAGGCTCCACATTTCCAGACGTACAGGGTGCAGTCGGTATTTTGTTTGAACAAGCCAGTTCTCGTGGGCATTTGCAGGAAACTCAAAATGGCACAATGAGTTTTGCTTTCACGGTCAGAAATCAATTTACTACTACACTTTCAACGCTCAGAGCCGCCCGAAGTATGCGTCAGGAAATGTTAGATTATCAGCGAAATTTTTACCAAGAAAAATCATTAGGAACTACTCAGGCTTATGTTTTTGGCGGCGGAAATGACCCCGTGAAAGTTTGGGAAATGACCAATATTTTGCGTCAGCACGAAGTGGATGTTTTTGAAATGTCGAAAGATGAAACCATTGATGGAAAGACTTTCAAAAAAGGGACTTCGTATATTGTGCCGATGAACCAACCGCAATATCGTTTGGTGCAAGGGATGTTTGAAAAACGCACAACTTTTGAGGATTCTTTGTTTTACGATATTTCGGCTTGGTCGATGCCCCATTGTTTTAATGTGCCTTATTCGGAAGCAAAAACGGCTTTGAGTTTGGGGGCAAAATTGACAAAAAATGATTTTCCGAAGGGGAAAGTAATTGGTAAAAGTGCTTACGGATACGTTTTTGAATGGAATAGTTACTTTGCACCACGGACAGTTTATGAATTGCAAAAAAAGGGATACAAACTGAAAGTAGCGACTGAACCTTTCACGGCAAATTTGGAAGGCGGAGCAAAAACCTTTGATAACGGAAGTATTGAAATTATGTTTGGCTCTAATCAACAAGCTGATTTTGAGAAGCTTACAGCACTTTTGGAGACTTTGGCAGCACGTGATGGTGTTGATTTTTATGGCATGAAAACGGGTTTAACTCCTTCTGGAATTGATATGGGAAGTAGTTATTTTACGCCCATCCGTCAGCCGAAAGTGTTGATGCTCACGGGTACGAATGTAAATCCGAATGATGCGGGTGAAATTTGGCATTTATTAGACACACGAGTGAATATACCATTATCTATGATGGATATTGCACAAACCAACCGTACAAATTTAGATAAATATAATACGCTTATTCTTTCAAGTGGCGATTATAGTTCGTTGGAAGAAGAGAAAATTAAGACTTGGGTACGCAACGGTGGCGTGTTGATAGCTATGACGGATGCGGTTACTTGGGCAGCATCAAAAGGATTATCGCCTGTGAAAATAAAGCCAATTCCTGCCGATACGGCATCTGCCAGACCTTATGCACTGGCAGAACGCTACAAAGGTGCTCAATTGATTGTAGGAGCTATTTTTCAGGTGAAAATTGACCCAACGCACCCTTTGTGCTACGGTTATAAAGACCAAACTTTGAGCGTCTTTAGGGATAATACCATTTTCTTGGAAAAAACAAAAGACCCTTATAATGCCCCCTTGATTTATACCAATGAGCCTTTGGTAAGTGGCTATATTACTGAGAAAAACAAAAAATTATTGAAAAATACGCCCTCGATTGTGGCTACTTCGTATGGTTCGGGCAAGGTGATTGTGATG
>JANPGQ010000058.1:0-10575 GCA_031423975.1 Cytophagales bacterium
TCTTATGGCACTTATCGGTTCAGACATACAACAAGCAAAATTATTTTTATCAAAAGGAGAGGTCGTTGGGATTCCTACCGAGACTGTCTATGGATTGGCGGGTAATGCCTTTGATATTGAAGCAGTTAGCAAGATTTTTGAAGTAAAAAATCGCCCTACTTTCGACCCACTCATAGTGCATACCAACAGTATGGAAAGGCTGGGTGAGTTCGTGCAGTACATACCAGAGAAGGCTCAACTGTTAGCTCAAAAATTTATGCCTGGTCCGCTGACGATGCTCTTGCCTAAACATTCTTCAATTCCTGATTTAGTCACTTCGGGACTTGATACGGTAGCAGTCAGAATTCCGAATCACCCGCTTACTTTGGCACTTTTAGCACAATTAGATTTTCCTTTGGCTGCTCCAAGTGCTAATCCGTTTGGGTATATTTCACCCACTTCCGCCCAACACGTGGCACAACAATTAGGCGACAAAATTCCTTATATTTTAGACGGAGGAGAATGTCAGGTAGGGATAGAATCGACCATTGTGGGTTTTGAAAATGACGAAGTTATTGTGTATCGAAAAGGAGGTTTGGCCATCGAAGAAATTGAAAAAGTGGTGGGCAAAGTTCGAGTTATTAGCCATTCATCGTCTAATCCGAAAGCTCCTGGGATGCTAAAAAGCCATTATGCTCCGAGAAAAGAAATGTTTATTTTGGATGAGAACAATTTGAAAAATGAAACGCAAAAAGATAGAAGCGGCTTTTTAGGATTTCAAAAATATCACGATAATTTGCCTTTAAATAATCAATTAATTCTTTCAGAGTCAGGGAGTTATAGAGAAGCTGCCAAAAATTTATTTGCTTTTATGAGACAATTGGATACAATGGATATTGATAAAATTTACGTAGAATTATTACCCGAACAGGATTTAGGAATTGCTATTAATGATAGATTGAGACGGGCAGCAGTAAAATGAACCAAATAAATTATTTAAAGATTTAGGTATTGAATACGGAAGTCGTCCTTCAAAAGGACGACTTCCGTAATTTCTAATACATTTCATTAATGTTTCACAAAAACTTCACCTCAATCCTTCTATTCAATCGCCGATTTTCGTCTGAATTATTGGGTAAAAATGGACGAGTTTTTCCATAACCTTCCGACCTGATTTTCAGAGGATTAACCCCTTTCAAAACCAAATAATCCAATACTGATTTGGCTCTTTTTTGTGATAGAATCAAATTGTCAGTATCTTTTCCTACATCATCGGTATGTCCAGAAATCTCAATGGGAAGTGTTGGGTTTGCTTTCAAAAGTGTTACCAATTTATCTAATTCTACGGTAGATTCGGGTTTCAAATCCCATTTGGCAGTATCAAAAAATAGGTTGTTAAGAATTTCTTTTGCTTCTTTCTTGATGGGCTCGAGGGGAATATCCAAAATTTTATCCGAGCCGATTTTATCCGAAAAATCAAAATTTAAACTCTTGAAAAAATAACCTTTTTTGCTCACAAATACGCCATAAGTTCCCCCACCCGTGAGGACAGTTGTATAAGAACCCGTCTGAACATCTGAACTGGTTTTTTCCAAAATTTCATTGTTTTTCAAGGCAATTAATTCAATGTTGGCTTGGAGTTTTTGCTTGGTTTGGGCATCATAAACGGTTCCTTTCAGAAAAGAAGTTGCCTTAAATTTCGCCTGCAAACTTTCGGGAACGTCAATGGCTACGATTTTAGCTCGACGAAATTTATCATCTTGACTTTTTTCTAAAGAATAATACGCCTTCTTGCCATCGGAAGTGATAAAAAGAGCTACTTGATCTTCAAAAGTATTTAGCGGATAACCCAAATTTTCGGGTTCTTTCCACTTATTTCCTTGATTTTCAGTAAAATACAAATCCAGTCCACCCATACCTACGTGTCCTTCCGAAGAAAAGAAAAGTGTTTTTCCATTGGCATGAATGAAGGGCGAAAGGTCGTCTTCGGGGGTATTTACGGGTGTTCCTAAGTTGGTGGCTTTGCTCCAAGCGTTGGCAGAATCCAGTTTGCTCACCCAAATATCTCTTTGTCCCAAGCTCCCTTTTCTATCTGAAACAAAGTATAAAGTACGTCCATCGGCAGATAGTGAAGGCTGAGAATCCCATTCGGGCGAATTTATATTTATGCCTAAATTTTGGGGTGATGTCCACGTATCACCTTGTTTATATGAAATGTATAAATCACAACTGCCTATGCTTTTTCTTCCTCCGCAAGAAGTGAAAACCAATGTGCGTCCATCGGCAGAAATTGTAGCGGTCCCTTCGTTTTCTTTAGTATTTATTTTCTCAGAAATAGAAACGGGTTCAGTCCAAACATTATCTTTTACGGTAGCTGAATACAGGTTTTCTTCACTATCTTGATTACCCGTAAAAATCATCGTTTCACGGTCGGCAGTGAGGACAGGGAAATATTGAGAGTCAAATTTATTGACTGATTTTGGAAGCTCTAAGGGGTTGATAATTAAAGGTTTCTCTATTTCTGCCAAAGCAAACTGACAGCTTTCCATGCGGGCTTTATAACGTTTTAGTTTCAGAGGAGCAACGGCAGATAATCCTTTTTCCAGAAAGACCAAAGCCAATTTATATTCTCCTTTTTTGAGGTGCAATTGCCCCGCTTGTTGAGCCGCAATCTCAGTTACAGAAGTTTTTTCTTGGGCATTTACCGCCTTTTCATAATTCAAAATGGCATTGCCAAACTGCCGACTTTGTTCGTATAATCGTCCCAATTGGAAATAGGGTTCAGCAAAAAGTTTATCTTTTTCAATAGCTTCTTCAAATTCTGAAAAAGCCATTTCTAAATTACGGTTTTTGAGGGCTTCCATGCCCTTTTCGTAGGCAGAAATGGCTTTTTTGTTATTAGAAGAAAGGGGAGTTTGGCAATAAGATTTGGGTAATAAAAAAGCAAAAATAATTAGGCTAAAAATGGTTTTCATAGTTCTTTTGGGATTGTCTTTGAACTTTGAATTAACGGTTTTTTTTGGTTTGTATTGTGAAATTTTACAGACTAAAACTTATAACCAATTGAAAACTCCAATCCACTAATCGTCTGTAAATCAGCAATAACCTTATTTCCATTGAAATTGGCAAATGGGTCATTTGGTTGAAAATTGCCCAAATAGAATAATTTATGTTGCTCTTGTTTGGTAAAGCCCTTATAAAATCTCAAATCGAAATTTAATGGAATCTTTTTCAATGAATAATTTACTCCCAAATTTATTCCATAGTCAACTTTTGAAGCTCCTAAAACTGAACCATCAAATCCTTTTTCAAGCTCTTCGGATGTAAAACCATTAACTGATTTGTTTGCATCTTTTTGAACTTGAATACTTCTTTTGAGTGAATAAGATAAATATATGCCTGGATTAACTGAAAATTTATGATTTTTATCTAAATATATTTTCAATTGGACGGGTAATTCCAAATAAGACTGAATAATTCCTTCATTGCCAATTCCTAATGATTGCCCAATAGAATTTACATATTGAACTTCAGAAATGTATCCTCTAACACTTCTATTTAGTTCAGTATTTAGCGATAGTTTATCCGTTAGCTTGTGTTCAAAAGAAACTCCTAAATTCACAAATGTAACAATATTGGTAGAGTAGCTTATGCCAACTTTTGCACCAAATTTTTGAGAAAAAGAAAAGGTACTTTGGCAAATGAATAGGATTAATAGACACTTTTTCATTTTTGAATTTTATGTGTAAATATGTTTTAAGTAAAATTACGGTATCGCCATAAACTTATGCACTTGCAAAGAAATTCTCCATTTTGGATTGTTTTTGATATATTCAATAATTTCGGGCAACATCACTTCTGACCTACTCCATTCGGGTTGAAGATACAGCATACATTTCTCCGAAACTAACTCTGCAAAACTCTCCGCCCATTCAAAATCCGACTGATTATAGACAATCACCTTCAATTCATGGGCTTTCTGATAGATTTCTGGATTGGGCTTCTTGAATTTTTTAGGGGAAAAACATATCCAATCCCATTCGCCCGTAACGTGTTCGCAAACGCCCGAAGTTTCGATATTGGTTTCAAATCCCGCTTCGTGTAATGCCCCTGTGAGTGCATCCAGATTGTGCATCAATGGCTCGCCACCCGTGATGACTGCCAATCGCCCTGGGTATTGTGAAGCCTCTGTAACTATTTGATTTATAGAGAGTTTTGGGTGTGCATTTATGTCCCAAGATTCTTTTACATCGCACCAATGACAACCCACATCACAACCGCCCAAACGAATAAAATAAGCCGCTCGCCCTTGATGAAAACCTTCACCTTGAAGCGTATAAAAGGCTTCCATAGTGGGGAGGGATTCGTTGCGACCGACGCTTTGGTTCGTTATTCGTTTTTCGATGTTCGGAGTATCGGACGTATCAGTTTGTGAAGTTATCATTGTACTTAGTGTTTTAAAATACAAAATTAAGGCATTTAACAATGAAATGTTCTGATTTAGAGGATTTGTTGGTATATTTATTAACCAAATATTAAGTTGATACATCGGATGCCCCGAACATCGACCTACAAACATCAACCATCGAAAATGAAGCTAATTTTTATCCACGGATTTGTTGAAGACTCTACTATTTTTGACGAAATCAGAAAGACTATTACCCTTGGCGAACAAATTGCCTTGAATTTGGAAGAAGTCTTTGCCGCTTGGCACGATGCCCCCGAAGATATGGATGTGCAGAAATTAGCCTCACATCTGGTTCAAAAGTACAAAATCACGTCTGATGACTGCATCATCGGACATTCGATGGGAGGGTGGATTGCCTCTTTTATCAAGCAAGATGTGGGGTGTAAGGCTATTTTGCTTGCCTCATTGACCAATCAAGCAAAATTATTATCACCTTTAACAAACATTACTTTGCTCAAATATTCTGTCCGTTGGGGCATTACACAAAGTTCAATGATGGTAAATTATTTGAAAAATATGTATAATTTTCCAGAATCAAAAAAATTGTATGATGGCTTAATTGATGGTTTGGCAGTGATGGATAGAAAGTGTCTTTTTCAACAATTGCAAGTGCTTTTTGTCAAAGTTCCACCGCTAACAATCATACCCGATTTACGAGTACACGCTCGTAAAGACAATATTGTAAGATTTCCAGATGAACCTTTTGTAGAAGTTTCTGGCGACCATTTTTCTTTAGTTTATTATCCAAATCAAGTTTGTGAAGCTGTTTTGATGAACTTGAGATGAGGGATTAGTTATTGAGAATTAGTGATTCTTCAAATCTAACTAATAAATAGCGTTGTCTCTTTAAACAGGTTCTTTATTTCAAAAATGAAAACTCGTGAGAGCCTTGCTGTTAATTATAGTAATTATGTATCTATTTCCTGCCTATTTAGTTGCTCAGGGTGAAAAACCTATGTACCTCAGCGTGGGGTATGGGAGCGACCAAGACCTGGAAAAAGCGGATAAAATTTTATCGACTCATCCAACTTTAATTAGCCTTATCTTCGAGGAACGTTTATCTCAAAGTGAATTCTACGGTTTGGGCGTTCATGCTTTTCGTTTTATGAGTGTCTTTCAAAATTATAATCATCTGTCATTCAGAGGGTACCAACATTTTGGGGATATTAGCGATACCCAATCGGGTAATTTTGACCCGTATATGGGAGCATTTGTAGGAGGTGATAATTACGAAGGTAAAATCAAACCAGTAGTTGGTATTTTTGTTGGATTGAGACTGATGTTTACTCAAGTGGCGGGGATTCATGCAGAGCTTTCTTCCGTTTCATCGGGTTTCAATAGTAGTGTATTGTTACAATTCGGCTTCACTACTTGTTTTATGAAAAGTGATGCACCTAAGTTGAAAAAATGGGGGAATAAATGCCCAAAATAGCGATTGGTTATTTCGCTGGATTATGCTAATTTTATGGAAATTATCACCACTTAACTATTCTGAAATAAAAAGAAATCTACTCTTTGCCATTCTGTCTATCTTTATTTTTACTTCTTGTGATGAAAGAATTATCGTTACTCCTTCCACTACCATCATCACACCACCAGTTTCCAAAACCGACTTAATTTCTCGGAAATGGTTTATTACTCAAATTTATTACAATATTGATGGTAAACAAACTCAAGTGGCTGGCACAGGAACATCTGCGACTATTGCGGCTATCGTTTTTTCAAGCCCCAATAATTATTTTACTTTTAGCAAAGATGGTAAATTGGAGGTTTATGCCGAAGATAAAAAAGGCGTAAAAAGTACGGTTATAGGCACTTGGAAATTTCTAAATGATGAAAAACAAGTGCAATTACTGTACGGTACTTATGACTATAGATTAGACATTACCAGTTTAAACGATAAAGAAGCCGAGGTAATAACTCCCAAAATATTGATGGCAAATTTGGGTTCAGATACTGATACCAACAAACAAATTGTACTCGGGGGAGCATTCGCAGGCTTAATTGATAATAAGACTAAAGAAGTAAAATATGGAATGAAATTTGGGATGAAATAACGTAAAGCAGACGTTAGCCTGTTCTTTCAAATTTAATGGTAAAATTTTTCAAATAAATACAAACTAACAGCTTTTGGTAAATTATAGACAGCTATTTTCTTGGAATTTAGCTGTTTTTTTATGCCTATTTTCTAAGCGTTGAATCTCAACGTCTGCTTAATGAAACTTTCTTGATTTTCAGTGGGTTATATTTTTATGGAAACAAAAACTACTATTGAACAAACGACCATTTCAAAATCTAAAAGCCCAATTCTCGTTTGGGGATTATTGGCACTTTTGGCAGTTATTTGGGGAAGCTCATTTATTTTAGTCAAAAAAAGTTTAACCGTTTTTGACCCTTCACAAGTGAGTTCATTGCGTATTGGAGCAGCTTTTTGCTTTTTTTTACCCTTCTTTCTGTCAAATCTCAAAAAGATTCCTTTGCCCAAATTGCCCGTTTTTTTTGTGGTTGGCTGCCTCGGTAATCTTATTCCAGCTTATCTTTTTTCATTGGCAGGTTCAAAATTAGATAGTGGCGTTTCGGGTGCTTTGAACTCTACTACGCCCTTGTTTACGCTCATTGTGGGAGGGCTTTTCTTTGGAAATGCCATCACCTCACGCCAAACGATGGGTATCATTTTGGGCTTTGCAGGAGCATTGGTTTTGATACTGGCAGGAGCAAATGGATTTCATATTAATGGATATGCTTTTTACGTAGTACTGGCAACGGTAATGTACGGTTTTAATTTGAATATTACCAAAAAATACCTCACAGGGCTTGAATTAACCCCTTTTTTGATTACGGCAACCATCTTCATGACCATCGGACCCGTAGCAATTGCGGTGTTATTCAGTGGTGATTTTATCGGAAAAGTCCAACAACCCGAAGCAATTCAACCGCTCATTTTCTCAATACTTTTGGGTGTTTTGGGTTCGGCGGTAGCAATGGTACTTTTCAATCGGTTGATACAAATGACCAGTGCTGTATTGGCAAGTTCAGTAACGTATCTAATTCCAATTGTAGCAATTTTTTGGGGAATATTAGACGGAGAAGCTATACAAATTCAGCACTTTATTGGTATGGGAATCATTTTGATTGGTGTATATTTGGTGAATAAATCATAGAAAGTGATGAACTATAAGTGATGAGTAATAAATAACATGAAAATACTTATGGCTTTTTTTTACTTATCACTCATCGTTCATAACTAATCATTCAATAAATATGCTCAAAGCGATAGTAAATAATCAAACCTTTGATATTCAAGAAGATAAGTCGGGGGTAATGGTCAATAATCAACCTTTCAATTGGGATATGGTTGAAATTAGAGACGGCATTTTCAGTATTCTCTATAAAAATCGTTCGTTCAATGCGGAGGTTTTAGAGGCAGATTATCAGGCAAAATCATTTCTGATTAAGATAAATAAAAACAAATACTCGGTTTCGGCAAAAGACCGTTTTGATATCCTCCTCGACCAGTTGGGCATGAGCAACGTCAATGCCAGCAAGGTAAATGACCTAAAAGCTCCCATGCCTGGACTCATTGTGGATGTAAAAGTGCAAGTAGGCGATACCGTAAAAAAAGGCGATATTATTCTGATTTTGGAAGCCATGAAAATGGAAAACGTACTGAAATCAGCAGGAGACGGAAAGGTGAAAGCTATTAAGATTGCTCCGAAACAAAATGTAGAAAAGAATCAGATTTTGATTGAATTTGAATGATATATCGTTAAACGGTTCACGGTAAATGGTAAACGCATCAAGCTAAATTTTCTGGAAGCCGTTTACCCTTCACCGTGTACCGTTCACCGCCTACGGAGAAAGCCTTTCAATCTTCCAATTCCCATTTTCTCCCTGTGTATATGCTACACGGTCATGCAAACGTGATGGGCGACCTTGCCAAAACTCTATGTAGGTAGGCACAAGTCTGTAACCACCCCAATGCGGCGGGCGTGGAATATGACTTTCGCCAAATTTTTCAATCAAATGTTTTTCTCTCTCCTCCAAAATTTCACGGTTTGAAATCACCATGCTTTGGTTGGATACCCAAGCCCCAATCTGACTTCCCCTCGGGCGACTCTGAAAATAGGTATCAGAATCTTCGGCGGATACTTTTTCAATCAATCCCTCAATTCTAACTTGGCGTTCTAATTCTGCCCAAAAGAAAGTAATACACCCGTTAGGATTCTCGACCAATTCCGTTCCTTTCCGACTTAAATAATTGGTATAAAACTTAAAACCTGTGTCCAATCCCTTCAAAAGCACAATTCGGGCGGATGGTTTTCCGTCTGATGATACCGTTGAGAGTAACAAGGCATTGGGTTCAAGTAATTGACTGGCAATAGCTTCATCAAACCATTGTTGGAATTGTTCAATCGGCGATTGGCTTACATCAGCTACGTCCAAACTGCCTTTTGTATAGTTTTCACGAAGAGCGGCTATTTCTGTTTGTGTCATTTTATTTTTGTATGTTGGCGTAAAATTAATGCTTTTGGCATTCTTAAAACCTAACAAATATCATCTAATTCCCTTTTAACATTTTAACAAAGTCATCTTCATATTGTTTCAACGCCTTCAATAAATCTTGGAGTTCAGTATATTCTGGAGTGCCTTTTTTGGCGTTGAAAATTGCATCAGCTCTGTCCGATGCCTTTTCGTATTCTGATTCGTTTTTTATTTCTTTCATGATTTAATGTACCACAGGCTTTAGCCTGTATTTGATGAACAAAAATATAGGCAACAGCCTGTAATATTATGGTAAAAGATATTGATAATCTTCACGGATGTAGGTGAAAGAAAAATCTTTCCAATGATTCACTAAACCTGCTTTCTTGGGATTATTGGCAATATACATAACAATATTTTGCAACTCCCGAATATTCCTTACATAACGGTCATAACTTTCTACTTGCCAAAGTCGCCCTAAACGATTAAGAACTTTATTGGCTTCATACGCAGAGCCACCTTTAATGAGGTGCATAATATCATAAATTTGCTTGTAATTTTTATCGGTAACTTCTTCTTCGATAGCAATCTTTTGTGATTGTAAATTTAAGTCAAAAAGAAGATGAACGTGATTTGGCATAATACAAAAAGCTAATAAATCGTAGTATTCATTATCGTATTGATGGATTTTATTTGCTACAATTTGTGCTGCATGAGGATTTGAAAGATATTTTTGACCATATTCAACTAAATCTAAAACGGCATCTACTTTTTGGAAATATTGCTTTTGAACGATGTCGAGAGTCTCTTTTAGATTTCCGGAATTTTCTTCTCTAAGGGTATTTATTTTAGCGTTACGTTCTTGCTGAAGCTGTTGTATTTTTTCTTTGGGAATTGAACCATATAGACTGAATGTAATAAAGAATGTAGCTCCAATGGGTTGAATATGAGGGAGGTTTCGGGTATAGTTTGTTTTCATATTTTTACATTTATGTACCACAGGCTTTAGCCTGTGGTACATAATATTTAAAAACAGGCTAAAGCCTGTGGTACATTTCTACAACAACTCAAAAACCCGCTCCATACACACTGCAAACCCAATTTTTTCACGAAGTTCTGAAATATGCACACGTTCTTGTTCCATGGAATCACGGTGACGGATGGTTACGGTTTCGTCTTCCATCGTTTGGTAATCTACCGCAATACAGTAAGGCGTTCCAATCAAATCTTGACGAGTATAACGCTTTCCAATTGCTCCTCCATCATCGTAAGTTACATTGAATGAGCGTTTTAACGCATGATAAATATCTTGTGCTTTTTCGGCTAAACCATCTTTTTTCACCAAAGGCAACACGGCAGCTTTGATAGGCGCAACCGTTGGATGGAATTTCAAATACGTTCTTTTCTTTTCTGTTTCTCCCTCACCCGTTGTTTCTTCGGTATAAGCATTACACAAAATGGCTAAGAAAAGACGGTCGGCACCCACTGATGTTTCGACCACGTAAGGAATATAATTTCCGTAAGGTTTACCATTTTCGTCTAAATCTGCATCAAAATATTGTTGCTTCTTTTTCGATAAAGTCTGATGAGCCGTTAAATCGAAATCGGTACGTGAGTGAATTCCTTCCATTTCTTTAAATCCGAAA
>JANPGQ010000059.1:0-1786 GCA_031423975.1 Cytophagales bacterium
TATCAATGTAACCATCAACGGAATTCCCATCAATGACTCCGAAGACCAAGGCGTGTATTGGGTAAATATGCCCGATTTAGCGAGTTCTACCAATTCCGTACAAATTCAGCGTGGCGTGGGTACTTCTACCAACGGTGCGGGGGCTTTTGGAGCAACGGTAAATCTTTCGACTAATGAATTTAGAAAAGACCCTTACGCCGAAATCAATAGTTCGATGGGTTCATTCAAAACTCGGAAAAATACAATTATGTTAGGTTCGGGATTGTTGAATAATAAATTTACGATTGATGCCCGTTTATCAAAAGTTTCTTCGGATGGATACGTAGATAGGTCAGCATCGGATTTGAAATCGTTTTACCTTTCGGGAGCGTATTTTGGCAAGAAATCTTTTGTTCGTTTAAATGTCTTTTCAGGCAAAGAAAAAACCTATCAAGCCTGGAATGGGGTTTCGGAAGAACTCTTGAAAACCGACCGTACTCACAACGATTTCACCTACGCCAACCAAACCGATAATTATCAGCAAGACCACTATCAATTGCTTTCATCGCACGTTTTGTCTCCTGATTGGACTTTTAATTTCAACTTGCATTATACCAAAGGTGCGGGTTATTACGAAGAATATCAGACTGACGATAAGTTTTCTAAATATGGTTTGCCTAATATCATAAACGGAACTGAAACCGTTAAAAAGAGTGATTTTATCCGTAGAAAATGGTTGGATAATGATTTTTATGGTACAACTTTTTCACTGCAATATCAAGGTAATAAGAAACTTTCTGCCAATATTGGCGGTGGATTTAATGAGTATGATGGTTTGCATTATGGCGAAATCATTTGGGCAAAATACGCTCAAAATACGCCTTTGGGTTATCGTTGGTATGAGAATAATGCAACAAAAAAAGATTTTAATTTATACGGAAAGTTTAATTATCAATTATCCGAAAAACTAAATGCTTTCGCTGATTTACAAATTCGTACTGTCAATTACGATATGAAAGGGATTGCCAGCAAACGCCAAGATATTACCCAAAAAACAAATTATTCTTTCTTCAATCCTAAGTTTGGTTTGACGTACCAGTTAGCAGACAATTCATCATTTTACGCCTCATATAGCGTGGGTAATAAAGAACCAAGCCGTCAGGATTTTGTAGATAATGCTCCCAAAGCTCCACAATCTGAGCATTTAGAAGATTTGGAGATCGGCTACAAGACTCAGAAATCTAATGTAGTTTTCTCGGTAAATGCCTATTTGATGAACTATACCAATCAATTGGTTTTGACGGGCAAAGTGAATGACGTAGGTGAGGCAATTCGTACCAACGTAGCTAATAGTTACCGCATGGGTGTAGAAATAGAAGCGGGCATAAAATTAGCTAAAACCTTGAAAATCAATGCCAATTTAACTTTATCGAACAATAAAATCAAGAATTTTACCGAGACTATTCCCAATTATGATGGCGATGCTGATATGGTAAATAAGTTTACAGAAACTAATATTTCTTTCTCGCCAAGCACCATTTTGGGTTCTCAGATTTTGTATAATCCACTCAAAAATTTAGAGTTAGGATTTTTGTCAAAAGTAGTTGGGAAACAATATTTGGATAATACTTCCAACGAAAACCGTAAATTAAATTCATATTTTACCAACGATTTAAGAGCAATTTATACGGTAAAAGGCAAGACTTTGAAAGAGGTAAATTTCAGTTTCTTGGTCAATAATCTTTTCAATACCTTGTATGAATCTAATGGATATTCGTATAGCTATGTTTCTGAAAAACAAACGGTT
>JANPGQ010000060.1:0-2881 GCA_031423975.1 Cytophagales bacterium
TTACATTACTATTCAAATTATAGACACTTGCCTTTATAGTGATGGCATCTAATTCACCACTAAACCCTGATGCCAAAGTAATATTCACACTACGAAAACGAATATCACCTTGCACATCAAGTACCGATTGCGGATTTGAATTCCCAATACCTACATTCCCCGTATTTGCATTTGAAATATCATTCCCATTAACATTCCAATTTGAGGGGGGTATTTGTGTATTTCCAAAATTCACCCAATAAATAAAA
This sequence comes from Cytophagales bacterium, assembly GCA_031423975.1. Taxonomy (GTDB): domain Bacteria; phylum Bacteroidota; class Bacteroidia; order Cytophagales; family Spirosomataceae; genus Arcicella. Next base: position 249 of record JANPGQ010000060.1, read on the forward strand.
TTACCTGTACCGCCAGCAATAGCATAACTAAATTGTTTCACATCCGTATCATAGACCATTAAACCTTCCACTGGGTTTTGAATGGCATTTTTTTGAGCCGTTGTCATTCTCGGAATTAAGACTCCTTTATTTGTAGCAGATACATCTAACATTGACGAAGTATTGGGGGGGGTATTAGTAGAGTTTATACCTATTTGAGCATAGATTTTTGCTGTAAGGCAAAAAGATATAGTAATTAAAATTAATTTTTTCATGATGATTTTTTATGAATTTTTAAAAATCGAAAACGTTTATTTTCCTATAAATCTGGACTTTCAGATAAATTATTAATTTATGTTGAAAGAAAATTTAAAAAAATACCCTAACAAACCATTCTCCAAACACTTGCCATGCAGGAGTCATTTGAAAACCCCAACTCAAATGACAGGCAAGCAAAACACCTAAAATGATAGAATAAGGCTTGATGGAACGTCCATTGAAGTAATCAAAAGCCAAGAAAATTAGGGCGATAAATTCAACTACGTATTGTACTATATTTATGGCTACTGGAAATGGAATTCCACCAAAAATTATCAAAGACCTACCTAAACCAGGACCAATCATCAAAAGGGAAGTTGCAATCATGTATCTCATGTGTGAGGCTGTATTTTTCTTATTAACCATTGCCAAAATATAGAACAATCCAAAAGCAACGATAGCAGGAAGGTCTAAGGTCAAGTTGCCAATAGCCACTGGACGAGGCATTAGAGTAATATTTCTGAAAAATCCAACTTTTGTAACCCAAAAAATTGAGAATAATAAAAGGGGTATTTGGAGATAAGATATTTTGCCTATTTGCCGATGCCATTCACGCTTATTAAGTCGAATTAAGATGGGTTGAATAATTAACATCGCAAACCACGACATTAACATTACTCCGTGAAAATGGTGAGCAATTGAAAGTCCTTCAAAATTTGGGAATTTGACGGTGTACGTAAAATGAAAGCCAATAAAGGCACAAATTAAAATTCCGACAAAAAAGTAGCTGATATTTTGGTACGATTTTTCCATGATTAGTGTTTGGTTTAAGCTTAGACAAACTTCAAGAGTTGTCTAAGCTATTTGATTTAACTTTTTGCTCCGTATTTCGCCAAATGCTCAGGCATACGTTCATAAAAAACTTCATGGTCATAGCGAGCATCTAATGCTTTAAATCGGGCAATACTTTCTGGAGCAAAAGGATTGGCTCCCTCGTTGTGCAGGGCAGCTCCTAAATCAGAAAGTTCTTCTAAATAATGAGCAAAATCCTGACTACTTGGGTACATATCAATGAACTTTGCGGGTGCATCGTGTCCATTCCAAAAGGTATGAACTACACCTCTTGGACGAAAATGATAGCCTCCTTTTGCTACTTCTACAACTTTATCACCCTCTAAAAGCGAAACGGTTCCTTCCAGTACATACATGATTTCATCTAAGGCATAATGTACATGAGGAGGTGGACCCATTTGTCGGGGAGCAAGCGATGTTTCAATGCACGAAAATTGTCCATAAGTTTGTGCATGGGTTATTTTAACGGCTGTTGGCATCCCTAACACATTGAGTGTTGGGGCATTATTGGCATTTTGACCTGCTGGTGTGTGTACTGCTTTTCTGGTTAAAGTTTCCATTTTTTTTGTTTTTAAATTGGTTATAATTTCTTATTTACTTTCTGGTTTAAATCCTACTGCATCAGCATCATTTCATCCAGACTTATTTCAATATTATCACCCACTTGTTTGATACTATATTTCATTGGATAATAGCCTGATTTTGGAAATTTTGTAGGCACAGGAGCTGATTTGGTAATATTTGGTTTAGTATTGAGAAAATCTAAAGTTATCATGGGCTCATAAAAAGTCATTTTACCATCATAAGAACCCATGATAAATGTTTCCGTAAATTTGGCACCGTTTAGTTCGGGCGAAGTGGGGTTTGCCCAATGTACACCCATTAAAGGCACACCCGCTGGAAGTCTGAAATAAGGCGGAGGAATTGAACCAGATACAGGAAGATTATCAAATTTTGCGGCGGTTGCGGTGGTATACGGGGGAATAGCATTTCGTTCTGCCAAAGGTTGAATCACGAAGTGCATATCAAAATGAGCCACATCATAAATACCAGCGGGTTCGTGTCCTGAATGAGAAAAACTTAAGAAAACGTGGTCGAAAGGCGTTTTTCCAACGGCGGTGGTAGCTAATGGAACAATAATTTCGGTAAATGTGCCATGTGCTAAATTCTCCAAAGCTCCCTTTGTTAGTGTTACCCCAATAGAGGTTGGTTTATCATCAGAAGATACTTTCAGCCATGAATAAACTTTACCATTTCCCAAAACTTGCTCTGCACCAGTATAATTGGGCGTGGCAACTTCGGAAGACTTACAACTGGAAAACATCAATGCTGATGCCATCAAAAAAAGAATTAAATTTTTCATTGGATTATTTGTTTAGATTTTGACTGATACAAAATTATTCACTATCTATCCCTTAAAAAATAACCTTTTACCGTTACAAAATACTCTAAATCAGTCATTTATAATTCATTGTAATACTTAGTCAAAAGCCTATACCGTTAAGTAATTTTTATCTAACCCTTTATACACATTATTTGAAATA
>JANPGQ010000061.1:0-3000 GCA_031423975.1 Cytophagales bacterium
AATATTATTGCTCTTTCTGAAAAGGTTTTGGGCATGGAAGATTTAGAAATTGAAGTAGAATACCAAGCCGAAACTATCGGTAAATACGATTTGGCTTTCAATGGCGAAAAGTTTGTGTTGGTTTCTAAACAAACAAATTGCTTGGCTTCGGATAAATGCGGTATTCCAGCAGAAAAAATTAAAGTAAACTTAGTTGATTTAGCTCCGCAAGCGGCCTGTTGCACGCCTGGTGGAGGTTGTTGTTAAAATAAAACCATGAAACAAACACTATTAAAATACAAAAAGCCAATCGTTATTACTTTGGGAATCACGGTTTTAAATCTCTACTTTGGATTTGACCCAAGATTTACACTCATTAATTTATTGTGGTTATTGGTTTAAGAAATTAAAAATATGTATCAAAAAATTAGACAATTTACGCAGTCGTTGGAAAACGATTTCAATTCAATTCCCACTGAACGTAAAGCGTTATTACAGAAAATTACGGATTATATTCAAGAAAGATATAGTCAAAATTCTCCCATCAATCTTGTGTATATATGTACCCACAACTCTCGCAGAAGCCATTTTGGGCAGGTTGCGGCGGCTTTGGCGGCTAACTTTTACAACATTGATAATGTCAGCACATTTTCTGGAGGTACGGAGGCTACGGCATTTAATACCAACGCCATTAAAGCCTTGAAAGGTATTAGTTTTGAAATTTCTTCCGATGAAAAACCCGTTAATCCTACCTATCAGGTTTCTTTTGGAGAAAATCTTTCAACTACTTGTTTTTCAAAGGTTTATGATGATGAAGTAAACCCAAAATCGGACTTTGCCGCTGTTATGACTTGCTCGGATGCGGAACAGAATTGCCCTTTTATTCCAGGAGTAGCATTAAGAATTGGAACGACTTATGAAGACCCGAAAAAGTCAGACGGAACGCCCCAGCAAGATGAGACTTATACAGCAAGGTTCAGACAAATTGCTACTGAAACGTTGTACGCTTTTTCTTTGGTGAAATAATCATTTTTAGCTAAAATCTGTGAGTAAAAGATTCGTTTTCATATTGCTTAGTTATCAACGTTTTTTAGACAATTTCGGCAGGTGATAAAAACTAACTAAAGTCAAGTTTTTATCAGGATTATGTCATACTTTGCGATTATATTTTTTTGCAATTTTATTGTACCAATTTTAACAGATATGCAAATGAAAACGATTCTCTTTCCAACCGATTTTAGCAAAAGTGCCGTACACGCCTCTCATTATGCAGCGATGTTGGCAAATATTTACGAGGCAAAAATCATTTTGCTAAATGTTGATTATATTCCCATGATTCCCACCAATCATCATTCGCAAGAAGCTCAGGAAGCTGTAATTGTTAGCATGAAAAAGGCTCAAGAGGATTTGGAAGTTTTCAAAAATCAATTTATTGAAAATACAAATATCAATCCTCATCAAGTTCTGCAACAGGTTATATATGGTTATCCCGCCGATAAAATCGTTCAAGAAGCTAATTATTTGAATGTTGATATGATTGTGATGGGTACTAAAGGTGCATCGATTTTTTTGGATAAATGGCTGGGGACTAATGCCCAGAAAGTTATGAAAGAGGCTAATTGTCCCGTTTGGATTATTCCGCAAAAAGCAAAAATAAAACATCCTAAAAAAATTATGTATGCCGCTGATTTTAAGGAAGATGAGATTTTGGCTACGAAAAAAATGGTGAAAATCACAGAGCCTTTAGAGGCATTTTGCAAGGTCATTCACGTGCAGGATATTTTTGCCCCCGTTGAACAAACAAAGATAAAAGAGCAGGTAGCCACCATCAACGATGAATTTGAAGATGAAGACATTTTTGCCAGAAGTCTTAATCGGTCGGATATTATTGAAGGTTTGGAAGCATACATAGAATCTTTTAAACCCGACGTTTTGGCTTTGGCAGTACATGAAAAGTCATTCTTAGAGAAATTTTTCAATGAAAGCGTAACTAAACATTTTGTGCAAGTAGCAGAATTACCGATACTTACGTTTAAAAAATGAAGGGGTAATAAACTTAAAAGAGTATAAAAAAAGCTCGAAAACCTAAGATTTTCGAGCTTTTTTTATAAATATACGGCAAAGGATTGCCGTCCTACATTACACCACCGTTCTGATACTCAATTCTTTCAATTGTTTATCATCAATCGTTGAAGGTGAATCTATCATCACGTCTCTTCCTGAGTTGTTTTTTGGGAAGGCGATGAAATCACGGATAGAATCTGAACCGCCAAATAATGAACAAAGACGGTCGAAACCGAAGGCTAAACCTCCGTGTGGTGGAGCTCCGTATTCAAAAGCATCCATCAAGAATCCGAATTGGTGCTTGGCTTCTTCGTCCGAGAATCCTAAGATTTCAAACATTTTGGCTTGCAATTCTCTCTGAAAAATACGAATTGAACCTCCGCCAACTTCTACGCCATTGATTACTAAATCGTAAGCATTGGCTCTAATTTTTCCTAAATCACCTGATTCTAAATATTGAATATCTTCTGGTTTGGGGCTTGTGAACGGGTGGTGCATGGCAAACCATCTATCGTCAGCTTCACCATATTCTAATAATGGAAAATCCACAACCCAGTGAGCAGCGTATTTTTTCGGGTCACGAAGTCCTAAACGATTACCCATTTCTAAACGTAATTCGTTTAATTGCTTACGAACTTTGTCGCCATCTCCTGGAAGAATCAAAATTAAATCTCCTTTTTCTGCTCCGAAAGCCTCAGCCCATTTCTTCAAATCTTCTTCCGAATAAAATTTATCTACAGATGATTTAATCGTTCCGTCATTATTATAACGGAAATAAATCAATCCTTTCGCTCCAATTTGTGGACGTTTTACAAAATCAGTTAATTCATCAATCTGCTTGCGAGTGTATTCTGCACAGCCTTTTGCATTGATACCCACAACGGTATTGGCAGAATCAAAAACCACAAAATCTTTACCCGAAACTAAATCAACTTCTTCGCTTTTCAATTCCACAAA
>JANPGQ010000062.1:0-3694 GCA_031423975.1 Cytophagales bacterium
CCATCCTGTCTGATAGGTGTTTCAAATGTCATGGACCTGATAAAAGTAAGGTGGAAGCTGGTTTGCAATTGACCAATTCGGAAGGAGCAACTGAGAAACTCAAAAGTGGACATTATGCCATTGTGGGCGGAAATATCAATAGGAGTGAGTTGGTAAAAAGAATCCTCTCAAACGACCCCGAAGTGATAATGCCTTCGCCAAAATCTCATCTTGAATTGAGCAACGAAGAAAAAGCATTGCTGGTAAAATGGGTGCAACAAGGTGGTGAATACAAAGAACATTGGGCTTTTGCCAAGATTGAAAACCCCGATGTGCCTGATGTTCAAGAAGTTAAATGGGTAAAAAATCCGATTGATAATTTTGTCCTGGTGAAATTAGAAGAAAAAGGAATCAAACATTCTGCTCCTGCTGATAAAGCAACTTTACTTCGTCGAGTATCAATGGATATGATGGGTTTGCCACCCACGGTGAAGGAATTAGATGATTTTTTGAAAGATAATGCTGCCAATGCGTATGAAAAAGTGGTGGATAGACTCTTGAAATCGCCTCATTACGGAGAAAAAATGAGTGTTGATTGGCTGGATTTGGCCCGTTATGCAGATTCGCACGGCTATCAAGACGATGGCATGAGAAACGTATATCCTTGGCGAGATTGGGTGATTGAGTCTTTCAATAAAAATCTACCTTACGATAAATTCGTAACCTATCAATTGGCGGGCGATTTATTACCAAATGCTACCCGTGAACAAAAATTAGCCACCTGTTTTCTCAGAAATCATCCTCAAACTCAAGAAGGTGGCGTAGTGGATGAAGAATACCGCACCGAGTACGTGATTGACCGTGTGGGAATGTTTGGCAAGGCATTTTTGGGCTTAACGGTGGAATGTGCCAGATGCCACGACCATAAATATGACCCCATCGCCCAAAAGGAATTTTATCAGCTTTCTGCCTTTTTCAACAATAATAACGAAACGGGAATCATCCCCTACAACGGCGAAGCATCCCCAACCGTGATGATACCAACGATTGAGGTAGAGAAGAAATTAGCCTTTATCAAAACCAAAATTGCTCCTTACGAGCGTGCCATTCAGCCCTTCCAACCTGTCTATCAACAAGGTTTTGAAAAGTGGATTTTGGAGGCTCAAAACAATCCTACGAAGTATTCTGTAAGTAATAAAAATTTGATAGCGCATTTTCCTTTTGAAAGAAATGTTTTACGGAAAATTACTAAGCATGATGATAAATTGAAGAAGGATGTGAAGGTTTGGGAAAAGAGTGCTTCTGGTTATCCAAACTTGGCAGTTGATAGCATAACTGGCAATATTGCAGGTGATTGGGATAGAAGACCGAAATATATTAAAGGTGAAATTGGCAATGGATTATTGCTCAGGGGAGACTGTGGCATTGATTTTCATAAGGCTTTGGACTTTGAAAGAAACCAACCTTTTTCTATCAGTCTATGGATAAATCCTTTGAAAAAAGGACAAGATGGCCCTCTGTTCGGAAGTGATGATGGTGAATTTGATGGATTTAGGGGGTACCGTTGTAAACTCTTGAAAGACGGAACTTTGCAGGTAAATCTGAGTTATGTTTTCCCTTCAAATTGCATTGATATTATTACGACCGATAAAATTTCGTATCGAAAATGGCAGAATCTTGCCCTTACCTACGATGGTAGCAGTAAGGCATCGGGCGTGAAGATTTTTTTGGATGGGCTTGAAATGAAAACCAATATTCAAACTGATAATTTAACAAAATCAATGAGGCATGGTGAGAAAAATACGCACTGGGTGGATATGACGTTTATGCTTGGAAAAGAATTTCACGAAACCTTAGAAGATTTTGCCGTGGATGAATTAAAGGTTTATTCCCGCCAGTTAGCCCCAATTGAAATTGAAGGGATTGCAAAAAAATCAGAACAGATTTCAAGTATTCTAAAAACGCCCCGACAGGATTGGTCAAAAGCCCAAGAACGCCAATTATTTGATTATTATCGCTTAAATTTTGACCCTTATTTTGACTCCTATTCACGAAGTTTGAAAAAATTGAGAGGCATTGAAACAGAGGTAGTTACGGACGTAAAAGAGGTAATGGCTATGAGTGAACGGTCAAATTTACGCAAAACCTTTGTGCTTAACCGGGGAGCGTATGATGCTCTGGGTGAGGAAGTTAGTTACGGAGTTGTTAATAGAATTTTGCCTTTTGAAGATAAATTTCCACGCAATCGGGAAGGTTTGGCTCAATGGCTTTTGGATGAACGCAATCCACTTTTTGCCAGAGTTGCCGTCAATCGTTTTTGGCAAAACTATTTTGGATTTGGACTCACAAAAACATCGGATGATTTTGGAAATCAGGGAGAAATGCCCTCACATCCCGAACTATTAGATTGGCTTGCTACGCAATTTAGAGCTTCTAATTGGGATGTAAAAGCCATGCAAAAACTCATTGTAATGTCGGCAACGTATCAGCAATCTTCTGAAAAACGCAAAGATTTGATGGAAATGGATTCTGAAAATCGTTTGCTGGCTCGTGGGGCAAGTTATCGTTACGCCCACGAACAAATCCGTGATGCGGTATTGGCAGGAAGCGGTTTATTGGTGGAGAAAATCGGCGGACCCAGTGTTTTTCCCTATCAACCCGCTGGAATATGGGAGGCTTTGACCACTCGAAATTTGGTTTCGTATAAACAAAATCACGGCGATTCTCTGTACCGTCGAGGAATGTACACTTTTTGGAAACGCTCTTCTCCGCCCCCCTCGGCCATTACTTTTGATGCTCCTGAGCGATATTTTTGCGTAGTGAAACGGCAAAAAACTTCTACACCGTTGCAGTCTTTGGTAATGATGAACGACCCCCAATATAACGAAGCCGCAAGGAAATTAGCCGAGCGAATGATGCGAGAAGGTGGTACATCCGAAGAGGCACGCATTACCTTGGCGTACAAGGCGATGGTATCACGCTACCCCCGTCCACAGGAGATTTCTATTTTGAAACAGATGTATGATGAAGAACTTTTAGATATTCAAAAACGACCAAATCGGGTCAAAGAGTTGTTAAGTATAGGCGAATCTCCGATAGATAAAACCGTTAATCAGAACGAATTAGCGGCAAATACAGTATTAGCAATGACCTTGATAAATTTTGATGGAACAGTCATAAAAAGGTAAACGGTTCACGGTAAAGGGTGAAGGGTTTGGAGTTTAATTTTATTAGATGATATAGTTTTAATTTATAAAAATATTTAAAAAAGGTAGCATGGACATAGTGAATTGTTGTCGTAAATTCCGTTTACCGTGTACCATTTACCTTTCACCGATAAAATGAATCACATACAAGAAGTAGAACATCAATTGAGCCGTCGTGAATTTTTATTCAAATCGGGTCTTACGCTTGGGGCAGCCGCTTTGGGGTCAATGCTCAATCCTTTGCAAGCTCTGGCGAGTGAGGGATTTAAAGGACCACATTTTGCTCCAAAAGCCAAGCGGATTATCTACCTTTTCCAGTCGGGAGCTCCTTCTCAACTGGAACTATTTGACTACAAACCCAAGCTAAAAGAGATGTTTGGGCAACAACTCCCTGCCTCCGTGCGTGGCGACCAGCGATTGACGGGTATGTCGGCTTTTCAAAAGTCATTCCCCTTGGCGATGGGCGATTTTAAATTTGCTCAATACGGAAAATCAAGGGCTTGGATGAG
>JANPGQ010000063.1:0-13649 GCA_031423975.1 Cytophagales bacterium
CAAAGAAGCAACCGCCCCCGCAGGAGTCGATAAATCCATGGTGGGTACTTTATAAGGCGTATTTTCAGGAGCAATTCTGTAAATACGTCCCCGCACTTGGTCGCCCGCTTGGTGTCCGCCCACGCCGGGGTCGTACCAATCCGCCACAATCAGCGAACCATCGGGAGCCACGCACACATCGGCAGGGCGAAACCATTGGTCTTTTTCCTGCTTCATGATGTTCACAATCTCGGCAGAATATCCCGCTCCAGATTTCTGAACGGGATAGGAGCGAACCACATTATGCCCAGGTTCGCAGTGAATCATTTGCCCTTGAAAAGTTTTTGGCAAAAGCGTTCCTTCATACACAATCATGCCCGTAGGCGAGCCTGAGCCTGTTTGTAATAAGTTTGGCATCGTGCCTGGGTCATTCAAATGCCAATGACGTAAAGGAATTTCTGATTCAATATTCGTACGATTTACGTTCCAAGAAGCATGAGAAATTTCGTCTTTATAACCATAATTTCCGTACTCCATCACGTAGTTAATTCTTACGCCTTTATTCCCATCATCGTCATTATCCGACTGCCACATCGTGCCGTAAGAATCCACGGCAACTTCATAATTATTTCTGAAATCATTACCCAAACATTCCACTTCCGAACCGTCCAAATTACAGCGAAAAACCATTCCTTCTTGATAATTTTTAGGTGAAATTTCTTTGCCAAATTGGTCTTTCACGATATTTCCTTGGGCATCTTTCAGTTGTCTTCCTTCGTTTCCGAAGTTGAAATACAGTTTTCCATCAGGACCAAACACAAAAGCGTGCATTCCGTGGTCGTGTTGTTCGCCCTCCATGCCTTGAAATAGAATTTCTTTTTTATCGGCTTTATCGTCGCCATCTGTATCGGTCAATTTCCAAACGTAAGGACTTTGAGAAACAATGACAACGTTCCCCAAAACGGCAATTCCCAAAGGTGCATTCAGCGATTTGTCTTGATAAAAAACTTTGCTTTCGTCTGCTTTTCCGTCGCCGTCTTTATCTTCCAAAATCACAATTCTGTCGCCTTCTTTTTTAGTCGGATTTCCCGTAATTGCAGGGCGATAATTATAGGCTTCCAAGACCCAAACCCGCCCACGTGCATCTACTTCTATATCCGTTGGATTCATCAACATAGGTTCAGTAGCGAAGGTTTTCACTTCCAAACCATCCGCCATTTTAATGCCTACGAGGGCATTCTCGGGTAAACGTTTTTGGGCTTCCGTCAATACCGAATCAACATAATGATTGATAAAGCGACTGGTGGACGTATTTTGATAAGCCATTGAAAATAAGGCGATTCCGAGGAGTGTTGCAGGAATTCCGAAGCGTAATTTTGGAGATAGTTTCATGAGTATATTTTGGAATTGATAAGGTTGTTTTTAATATCATCAAAGAACCTAAATAAGGTAATAATCAGGTTTTTATACTCTCTAATGAAAGTCAAATTGAGAATATTTTGTTTTGAAAATATGTTTCCAAAAATAAAAAAAATCCCTGATAAAATTGTATTTTTCTATCAGGGATTTCAGTTTAAACCTTTTTGATACTTTATTCTAAAATCTTACTACTCAATCTCAACAGTTCAATCTCCGTGATTTTGGCGTTGAATTCTGCTTCAATCAAACGGGTTTCTGCCGCTACGGCGTTGCGTTGCACCTCACGAAGTTCATAAGAAGTGGAGTTACCTACTTTGTATCTTTCAAAGGCAATATCAATATTTTGGCTGGCTATTTTGTAGTTTTCAGTTTCTAATTTTATTAATTCTAAGGTATTTTTATAGCTCAAAAAAGTCCTCTCAATGGCTGTATTAAGCTGATTCCGTAAATCTCCTTCCTGAAAATTGGCAATCTCTTGACCAATCTTTGCATTCTGAATTCTACGCTTTTGATTATAACCATCAAAAATATTTATCGAAGCCCTAATGCCATAATTAAAGGCAAAATTTTGGATTGACTTTGTGGCTTGGGGAGCTCCCGCACCGTTATTGGCGGAGTTGTAATTATAACCCGTAATGAGGTCAATTTGAGGGTATTGAGCCGCTTTTTGAAGTTTCAAATCGTATTCGGCAAATCGTTTATTTTGTTCTGCCAAAATCAGATTGGGATTTTGTTTTAAAGTTGCTTCTCGAAGACTTTCTAAGGATAAATTTTTATCGGAAGAAATAGAATCGTTTGTTAAAAAATCAGTTTGTAAATTTCTGATTAACAACGAGTTAATATTTATTTTTGAAGATTCCAAAGCCTGTTCTTGGGCAATCAACGCCGCTTTATCTTCGTTATAATCCACCTGTGCCGATAAAAAATCCACTTTCGAGCCTTGACCAACTTCATAGCGGTCACGGGATAATTTTAGGCGGTCATTGGAAATAGAAAGTCCTTGTTTTAAGTTCTTCACCCTTCTCGACTGGCGAATAATATCGTAATAAGCATTGCTGACTTGGGCAATGGTATTTTCAAGGGTACTTTCAATTTGGGTAACACTGCTTTTTTGAAGTTCTCGCAGACGGTCACGGGCAATGAACATTCCCAAACCGTCATATACCGTCCAAATGGCATTTATACCTGCTCCGCCTGTGTTATTCGCTACATTCGAACGTTCGATAGCGGGAAGTGCAGGGTCGAAAAGCCCAATGGTAACACCACTAATATTGTAGTTTTTGTTGGCGCTACCCGTTAAGGTAGGCAACATTCCCGCATTGCCGGAGGTATTATTATTGATGGCAACTTTCTGATTACTTTTCGCAATTTTAATAGAATAATTATTCTCCAAAGAAATCTTTATGGCTTCATCGAGCGTAAGAATTCCTTGGGCTTTGAGATTGAAAACGAAGAAAGTAAGTAGGGTTAGTAGTGGGTATTTCATGATGTTTTATCTTTTTTTGCCAATGCCTTTAAATGGCTTAAAATCTTTACTATCAGGCTTATACGGCTTTTTCTTCTTTTTATCCTTGTCCAAATTTCCCGCCTTGAAAGGTTCAGATTTGGTAACGATAATTTTACGCTCGTCTATTTCTTTATTGTTTAATGCTTTGATAGCAGCAAGGGCTTGTTCACCATTGGGCATTTTCACAAAACCAAAACCTTTATTTTGTCGAGTGATTTTATCAATAATTATCTTTGCCGATTCTACTTCGCCATAAGCCTCAAAAATCTCTCTTAGTTTTTTATCTTCCCACTTGAAAGAAATACTACCTACGTAAATATCCATTTTTATTTGTTTTAATATTTTACAAAGGTAAGGATTTTATGAAGTTATGAGTGATAAGTTATGAATGATGAGAAAAATATACGGAAGAATCTCGTCAATTATATTCTTGCATTCTTTGGTCTGAAACAATTTCTTTAATAATTTGCAAATGAATCGGTTACACCTTCGTAGGAAGTTTGCATATCAGATAATTTTCTTCATTTATACAAAAATTAGTCTCAATCTCATGAACAAAATACTGTTCTTTACCTTAATCTTTATTCTGAGTTCGCTTAAAATATCCGCCCAATACTCCATCACTCGTGGAGGAACAATCGCCGAAATCCCTACGCCTGTAACGGGCGTAACTGCAGTAAGCTCTTTGGATGATGACGACTCAGCAGTGGAAAACACGGTAATAGTTGCCAATAACATTACTGACGAAAATCCCTACTCATCTCCTATTCAAGAGAAAGCAACGATGCTGACCAATAATTTCATTACTCGTTGGAATTTGGCGACGGCGGGTTCAGGTGCTACCCAACTCAATTTTGGTGTAACAACTACAGGAACGGTCAATTACACTTGGCAACAAGTAGGTGGTGCAGGAGCAACTGGCTCAGGGTCATTTAGCGGAGGTGCAGCTACTATCACAGGCTTGCCCTCGGGTGCAACGATTGATTTAAGCATAGAACCTACCAACTTTCGAGCATTCACTATCAACGATGGGACTGACAAGAGCCGTCTAACCGATGTAAAAGAATGGGGTGGCGTGCCATGGATATCTACGCAAAATGCTTTTTGGGGGTGTAATAACTTGACGATTACAGCCCCAGATATACCAAACCTTACTGGTATAATCAGTATGAATTCTATGTTTAGACAATGTACCATACTAAACGGTCCTGTAAACATTGGTTCTTGGAATACTGCCGCAGTAAAAGATATGAGTTTTATGTTTGCTGAAGCCAGAGCCTTCAATCAAAATATTGGTGCTTGGAATACTGCCGCAGTAAAAGATATGAGTGGGATGTTTGCTGGAGCCAGAGCCTTCAATCAAAATATTAGTGCTTGGAATACCTCAGCTGTAACTAATATGATTTTTATGTTTTTAGACGCAAATACCTTCAATCAAAATATTGGTTCATGGAACACATCAGCAGTAACAGATATGAGTTGGATGTTTGGTTATGCAGAAAACTTTAATCAAAATATTAGTTCTTGGAATACCGCAGCAGTAACAGATATGAGTTATATGTTTTATTATGCCAGAGCTTTCAATCAAAATATTGATTCATGGAACACTTCAGCAGTGAGAGAAATGAGTTATATGTTTTCTAATGCCATTGTTTTTAATCAATCTATTGGGTCATGGAATACTTCTGCGGTAACAAACATGAGTTATATGTTTAAGGGGGCAAGTGCTTTTAATCAAAGCATTGGAGGATGGAATACCACAGCCGTCACATATATGAGTGGTATGTTTTATGTAGCTACATCCTTTAATCAAAATATTGGTTCATGGAACACCGCATCAGTAACTAATATGAGTCATATGTTTGACAATGCTTGGGCGTTCAACCAACAAATTAGTTCTTGGAATACCGCAGCAGTAACGAATATGAGTGCTATGTTCCAAGGGGCAAGAACTTTCAATCAAAATATAAGTTCGTGGAATACAAGAACAGTATTTAATATGACTTTTATGTTTGCAAATGCCAGTGCTTTTAACCAAAATATTAGTTTATGGAATACTACAGTAGCAACCAATATGAGCTATATGTTTTACAATGCCAGTGCATTCAATCAAAATATTGGTTCATGGAATATTGCCAATACTACTAATATGGATAATATTTTTAATAATTCGGGGCTGAATGTTGCGAACTATGATGCCATTTTAACGGCTTGGAATAATGCAGGTTATACCAATAAAAATTTAGGAGACGCTTCACCCTTGAAATACTGTGCAACATCAGTAAGAACTACTTTAACCACACCAATAAGTAATGGCGGAAAGGGCTGGACTATTACAGGTGATGCCTTGAATAGTGTTTGTAACAACTGTGACTTAAATACTTCATTAACGACAGGAAACTGGGGAACAGCCAGCACGTGGTCATGCGGACACGTACCACTCGCCACCGAACCCGTACAGATTGCCCCAGGGCATACTGTAACGCTTGATGTAAATGGAACTGCTAAAAGTTTGGATTTGCGTGGGATAATCAAAAAGCAAGCAACTAAGATTTTGACGATTCAGGGGAATTAAGAGAACTATTTGCCGTTATTGGTGTCGTTTCGTTCAAACACCAATAACGGTTTTATACAACTGTAAAACCACCCTCAAACAGTCCGCAAAAACTCCACCTCAATTTCATCAATTTTTTCTAATTTACCCAAAACTTGCGGAGATAATGACGTTCTGAATTCTATTTCAATCACGCACTGATTATCAAATTTTTGATTGATAATTTTCAAGTCAAAATCTTTTACAACCTTCATAATATCGTTCATTTGAACGTAGCCGTAAGTGATTTGATAAACGTTATTGACTGTTTTCTCAATGATTTCGGCATTTTCAAGGGCTTCCTCTGTTGTTGATTTATAGGCATTTATCAAGCCTGGAACGCCCAATAAAGTACCTCCCCAATAACGCACCACTACGACCAAAATATTGGTAATTTCTTTGGATAAAAGTACGTTTAAAATCGGGCGACCTGCCGAGCCAGAAGGTTCTCCATCATCATTTACTCTAAAATTTGTTTTATCTAAACCAAGGCGATAGGCATAACAAAAATGAACCGCTTTGAAATGTTCTTTCCGAAGCGGTTCGATGTATTTTTTCAACTCATTTTCATCTTCAAAAGGATAGACAAAAGCCAAAAATTTACTGCCTTTGTCCTTGAATAAGCCTTCTGAGGGGGATTTTATGGTTTTGTATTGGTCAGTCATTAATCATAAATTGTTTGTGTAAAGATACAAAACAAAAAATGCCCCAATCTTTCGAGAGAGGCATTTTTATCAATGATTCAAATCTAATATTTAAACACTTTTCCGCCCGCCATAACTTCTTGTGTTTTCTCATCAAAAGTTACTCTTTGACCAGTTCTATACGCTGCATTTGACATGATGGTAGCGATAGAATGTTGATAACCAGCCTCAATTGGAGCATTTGGCGTTTTGCGTGAACGTACACAATCCATCCAGTTTTTGATGTGAGCGGTAGTCAAAGCATCGTAACCCGTGTTGGCATTGGTTTCTATTTTGGTTACTTCACTCAATTTCATTTTGTCCAAAAGATTTGCTTTCATACCCATTGCTTTCGCTTCACGCTCGCCCAAACCTCCCGTTGGAGAAATTTCGTTGGTGTCCAAATTTATCATTCCTCCGTTTGAGTAATACAATTCCTTCGTATCACCCGCACCGTTAGAAAAACGACTGGTAAATTGTACCTGAAAGCCTTTTGTCATATCATCCAATGGACCATAATCAAAAACTACGGTCATGGTATCAGCATTTTTACGACCATCTTGCCACTGATAAATTCCACCATTGGCAACGGCACTACGTGGGTGAGGTAAGCCCGAAAACCAGTGAACCGTATCAATCTGATGCGACATCCATTGTCCTGGAATTCCCGAAGAATAAGGCCAGAAAAGTCTGTATTCCAAGTATTTACGTGGGTCAAAAGTATCAGCAGGGCGGTTTACCAAAAAGCGTTTCCAGTCAATGTCCGATTCCTTTAAATCTTTGGTAAGGGCGGGTCTTCTCCAACGTCCAGGTTGGTTTACGTTCCATACTAATTCAACCATGACGATTGGTCCAAATTTCCCTGATTTAATAAAATCTTCTGCCGCAAAATAGTTCGGTCCGCTTCGTCTTTGTGAGCCAATTTGTACAATTTTACCCGATTCCTTCACTGCTTTCAATACCGCACGATTATCTTCCATCGTTTCGGCAAGAGGCTTTTCTACATACGCATCACATCCCGCTCTAACGGCTTCAATGGCGTGAGAAGCGTGTTGAAAATCTGCCGTTGAAAGCATTACGGCATCCACAGATTTTGAAGCGTAAAGTTCATCATTATTACGAAAAATCTTTACGTCAGACCCTAATTCCTTATCAATAAAGGCTTTTCCTTCGTCTCTACGGCGATTCCAAATATCTGAAACACCCACCATTTCAAAATTCATTTCCTTTTGAAATTGTTTAAATGGCGGAATATGTGAAGCCTTGAAACGGTCTGAAAAACCCACGCAAGCAACCCGTACACGGTCGTTTGAGCCAATGATTTTAGCGTAAGATTTTGCGGAAAAGCCACTCGCAATTCCTGCTATAATCGTACTTTTTACAAATTCTCTTCTTGTTGTCATTGTATATTAAGTTTTTGTTGAGTATGTTAAATTTCTTTTTGGTAATTCTCTAAATCAATACCCCAAACCGTCTCCAAACTTAAACAATCCATAACCCTTTGGCTTCATAAAACCTGGTACGTCGGATTGATTTTCCATCACTACTTTTCTTGACGTTGGCGTGCTAAATGGCATTTTTGCTGTTGGATTGTATGCTCCTGTTATCACATCTAAAATGGCATCAGTCGTTGTTCCGAAGGTAGCCAAGACTGTTTTTACATTCGGATTATCCACTTCGTCAATCACCCACGGATTTGTATAATTGATAATCATTACCGTTGGTTTATGATAAGTTGTTTCGTTTACATGAGCCACGTCAATTTTGTTTTTTGACAATTGCAACTCAATCGGACTTCCATTTGAACTGAACAAACTACCGCCGTTTGGAGTCAACCAAAGAATTACCACATCGGCTTCTTCTTTCGTAGATACAAACTCTAAATTCCATTTATTGACTTCGGGTTTAAAAGTTTTTGCTGGCGTTTTTGTCTTGCCATCGTCAAAATAAGTCTCAAAATACACCTTTGTTTTTTGGGCGATTGGTAATACTCTCGCATCATTTCTCAACAAAACAATTGATTTACGCATCGCCAAATTTCCTTTTTCTTGAAACGCTGCATTTCCAACCGTTTTCACGGCTGCATCCACATCCACATAAGGATTTTCAAACAAGCCTAAATCAAATCTTTCTTTCAACAAACGGGTAATGGATTCATTAATTCTTGTCTCTGAAACCATTCCTTTTTTCACGGTTTCGAGTAACATACTTGGGTCGGCACCGCCAGAGAAAATATCTACACCTGCGTCAATTGCTTTTTGATAACGTTGTAAAATCGTCAAATTTTCAACGCCCCAAGGCATCATATCAATGGGTCCCGTGTCAGAATTTACAATTCCTTTAAAGCCCAATTGCTTTCTTAATAAATCTTGAATAATGGCTTTGTTATAAGAAAAGCCAACTTCTTCCATGTTCTTATCTTTCGGAGCAGAATAATAAGGCATGATTGAAGACGTTCCAGCATTGATTGCCGCAATAAATGGCTTTACATGATAATCAAACATTCCACCTGGGTAATGAGCATTTTTTCCCCAATCAAAATGAGAATCTTGTCCTCCTACTTGTGGTCCTCCGCCTGGAAAATGTTTAGTAGTCATTGCTACCGAATTTTTCCCTAATTTTTCTCCTTGAAAACCCAAAACTATCTCCCGAATCATGTTGGAAGTCCAATCGGCATCTTCGCCAAAAGTACCTTCAATTCGTTGCCAACGTGGTTCTGTTGATAAATCAGCCATGTACATATAGCCTTTTCTTAGTCCTACGGCAGTCCATTCTTTGGCGGCAATTTCGGCAAATTCACGAGTGAGTTTTAAATCTCTCATGGCAGATAAACCTAATTCTCCAGGCCATTTTGAGAAAACTGTTGTACCTACGCTCAAACCAATTGAGGCATCAGCCGTAATATGATTTCGTGGATTTGATGCAATAATCGCAGGTATTCCCAATCGAGAAGTTTCGCATAATGCTTGCAAATTATTAGACCATTCCGCCAAAATTTTAGCACTGGTATTAGCTCTCAGAATAAAATGGCGAAGATTGAAATTCATTACCCCTTTTGTTGTACCTGCCGCACCCATATTAGGCACTGGCAAGGGTTTGCGGGTAAACATATTGATGGGTTGTATCAAATCTTCTTCATTAAAGCCACTCGTAATCTCAGTTTTAGGAGCATTTTGTTGAAATGCTTGGTCTCCTGCTAAACGAGTTGTACTAATGAGCATAAAGCCAATTTTTTCCTCAATGGTCATTTGAGCAATTAGGTCTTGAATTCTAATTTCTTGTGGTAAACGCCAATCTTCGTATTTATCAAGTTTGCCGTTTTTATTCAAGTCTTTAAACTCTAAACCACTCTTTTTCAGAATTTTAGCTGAGCGAAAGCCTAATGGTGCTTGTGTTATTTTTTGAGCATTCAGCTCAAATGTCAGCAAGCTAATTATCAATAATATGTTTCTAACTTTCATTTTTTAGTGGTTTTAGTATTGAGCAATATATTCAATTTGAAACCTGTGTTACTTTAGCTCTTTGATTTTCAAGTTCTTGAAAGAGACATTATTTCCGTGATCTTGCAAAAGGATATTTCCTTTATCACCCGCTCCGAAACCGTCAACTTTATATTTACTGCGAGCTACCAATGCCTTGAAAATATTACTTTTACGCTCATATTCAAGCACTTTAAAGCCGTTTAGCCAATGTTGAACAATGTTATTTGGCAAAGCTACAATTCGTCCTTGATTCCATTCACCGATTTTTTTAATGAAACGACTATCCATTTTCAAATCTTTATCAATTTTATAAGACGGAATCAAATCGTATAAACTCCCCAAAGTACGGTTTCCTGCTGCTCCCAATTTTGCATCTGGGTGTTTCTCATCGTCTAAAATTTGGTATTCTAAACCAATGCCAGATTTTCCACCCGAATCAAAAGCTTCATTTACAAAATATTTTACGCCTGAATTTGCTCCCTCCGTAAGTTTAAACTCAAAAGTCATTTCAAAGGCTCCGAATTGTTGGTCAGTTACAATATCATTGCCCGTTTCTGAACCGTCTGATGGACTCACGTTAATCATTCCATCAACTACCACCCAATGTTGTTTGGGCATTTCAGTACCATGAACGGCACGCCATCCTGTAAAATCTTTACCGTTGAAAAGCATTTTGAAACCTTGTGCTTTTTCTTGCTCCGAAAGATTATTAAGTATTAAGTTCACCACAGGACAATTATCAAGCGGACTTGGTTTTAAATTTTCTGTCTGAATTCTGATATTTTTCCAACGAATTTTCATGCCTTCTTTCATGGGTCCATAAATTGAATGAACTTGAAGGGCAATAAATCCTTTAGCAGTCATGTCATCTATCAAATGAGCCGTTGGTACACCATTTATAAATGTACGAATAGTGCTTCCGATGGCTTCAATACGATATTTATTCCATTCGCCTACGGGTTTGAAAGCCTTTTTTCCTTCGGGATTAATATTGGGGATGTATAACCAATCACGGCGACCTTCGTCGTAAATTGCCCCAGACCAAGCTCTGTCAGACGGGTCAACTTCCATTTGATAGCCATGCACACGGCCATTCTGATAATTAGGCAACGATAAACTACGGAACTGCACGCCACCATTCATGGCATCATCAAGTTTTAAGTCAAGTTCAAGGATAAAATCACCGTATTCTTGTTCGGTTGCCAAAAATGAATTGGGCGTTTCTTTAACGGTTGTACCTACTATTTCACCATTTTGGACTTCGTAAAGGGCTTTTCCTCCTAATTGTTTCCAGCCTTTGAGGGTTTTTCCATCAAAAAGTGAAGTCCATTTCTCATTCTGAGCAAATGTTGAAAAAGAAGTAATAATAAATAAAAGACTAAGGAATTTATGTTTCATGGTTTGTTTAATTGTATTTTGAGAATAAAAGGCATTGGAATTATATTTATACTTGAATTAGATTTAAGTGTTAGATTTTGACAAAACATACTCAAAAAGTAATATTACGTAGCTTCAAAATGCTTAAATCAGTCAATGGGTACTTATTGAGCATTAACCTCTACTGATTATCTATTTCTCCAAAACCTTCCCTAAAAAATCATCAATATACTTCACAGTCGGCTCAAACCAGGGATTGAAAAGGCAAAATGAATGGGGTGAATCTGGAAAAGTATGTACTTCGGAATATATTTTATGGTGTTCTAAAATATTAATATAATCTGTTCTTCCTGCGTGCATTCGGTCTTCACGGCTGTTGAGGAAAAGGGTTGGAGGTGTTTGAGCATTTGCGTAAGTCAGGGCTGAGGCTTCTTTCCAAACTTCAGGATTTTCCGTTTTGGAATACCCAAACCAATAAGTAGCAGCGGAGGTTCGTTTGCTATCATCACCCTCGCCAGATTCGGGATGAATAAATGCTAAAATACCGTCAATATCTACAACTGCATTTACTTTTGAGGAATGTCCGAGAATTCCAACTTTTCCCTCCAATTTCGGATTATCGCCCGTACAACCTAAGAGGGCAGATAATTGTCCACCCGCTGAAAAACCTACGGTGGCTATTTTATTGGTGTCTAAGTGGTATTTTTTAGCATTCGCCCGCATCCAACGCAAAGCCGCTTTCAGGTCATGCACACCAGCAGGATAAAGGGCTTCGGTAGAGAGCCGATATTCAGGCGTGAAACAAACGTAGCCCAAATTTGCCAAATGCTGTGCCAACGGAATATGTTGGGTTCTATTACCCGTTCGCCAACCGCCCCCGTGAATAATCATGAGAGCAGGACGGCTTTCTTTAGATTTCTTTTTTGGGAAAAACGCATCTAATTTTAGGACTCTTTCTCCAATACTTGCATAAGTAATATTCCTTTCTTCCGATACAGAAGCAATCTTTTTGTCTAAAGCCCAACTTATGGGAACATTGGGAAATGCTTTTTTGATGTCGGTATAAGCCTTAGAAGTAGTGTAAGAAGTATCCGCTTTGCCCGTAATTCCACGGAGGGATTGAGCCATTAGTGGGCTTGCAAAAAGAAGAAATAAAGCGATTGATAAGTTAATTTTCATAATTTCAAAAAGTAAATTACCCTATTTTTATACTTGATTTGCAAATCCTAAATCGTTAGCTTTATGAATCACAAACTAAAAATCAATAAACGATGAAAAAAGCCCTAATCTTATTTCTTTTTCCCCTTTCTATTTTTGCTCAAAAATTCAATCAAACTGACCTAATTCGTTGTCAAAAACAAGCCAAAAACGTTGAGATTATTCGTGATAATTGGGGAGTCCCCCACATCTACGGAAAGACTGATGCGGATGCAGTTTTCGGGTTATTATACGCTCAATGTGAAGATGATTTCAAGCGAGTAGAGATGAATTATATCGAAAAATTGGGACGTTTAGCGGAGGTGAATGGACAGAAAGATTTATATAATGACTTGCAAATTAGGCTACTGATTGATTCTGTGGATGCCATTGCCGATTATAAAAAAGCCGAACCGTGGTTGAAAAAACTGCTGAACGCTTACGCCGATGGAATTAATTTTTACCTTTACAAACATCCCGAAACCAAACCCGCTTTACTAACAAATTTCAAGCCCTGGTATCCGCTTTTGTGGACGGATGGTAGTATTGGAGCAATCTCAACGGCAGATATTTCTAATAACGAAATCAAGAATTTTTATTCGGGGCGACCGACGCTTCGGAATGATGCGGTTGGAGCTACAAAAATTCCCCGTGACCCCGAACTCCAAACAGGTTCAAACGGCTTTGCTTTTGCTCCGTCTATTACCGCTTCGGGCAAATCCATTTTATACATTAATCCTCACGTAACTTTTTATTTCAGACCAGAAGTGCAAGTCAGTAGTGAAGAAGGATTGAACGTTTACGGAGCTGTAACTTGGGGGCAAATGTTTGTATATCAAGGATTTAATCAATATTGTGGTTGGATGCACACGTCCAGTAATGTAGATGTAGCAGATATGTACGCCGAGAAAATTGTAAAAAAAGATAACAAAATTTTCTATGAATATGATGGGAAATTACGCCCCGTTATTCAGAAGAAAATTACCTTGAAATACCTCGAAAATGGTGTTTTGCAAAATAAAAATATTACGACTTATTATACCCATCATGGACCCGTAATGGCGAAACGAGATGGCAAGTGGATTAGTTTAAAGTCATACAATCGTTCGATGACGAGTTTGATTCAGTCGTGGAAACGGACGAAAGCGAAGGGTTTTGAAGATTATAAAAAAGTGATGGAGTTGAAATCAAATACTTCCAATAACACCGTTTTTGCAGATAATAAAGGAAATATCGCTTATTGGCACGGCAATTTTGTTCCGATTAGAGACACAAAATTTGATTGGGGAAAAGTAGTGGATGGCACAACATCTGCTACTGAATGGAAAGGTTTGCACGCTGTGGATGAAACCGTGCATAGCTATAATCCCGTGAATGGCTGGTTGCAAAATTGTAATTCTACACCCTACACG
>JANPGQ010000064.1:0-1869 GCA_031423975.1 Cytophagales bacterium
GGCAAATTGGACGGGCGGAGGCACGTGGTTGTGCCAGCATTTGTGGGAGCATTACGCCTTTACGGGCGATAAAAAATATTTGGCAGAAACCGCATATCCACTGATGAAAGATGCGGCAATTTTTTGTTCAGATTGGCTCATTGAAGACGGTAAAGGGCATTTAGTAACTGCCCCAGCTACTTCTCCCGAAAATCTTTACATCACCGATAAGGGCGTAAAAGGAGCAGTTTCGATGGCTACTACAATGGATATGTCATTGATTTGGGATTTATTTACCAACACCATCGAAGCCACCTCAACATTAGGAATTGATGCTGATTTTAGAAAAGAATTATTGGCAAAAAGAGCCAAATTATTCCCTTTGCAAATTGGTAAAAAAGGCAATTTGCAGGAATGGTATAAAGATTGGGAAGATGCCGAACCACAGCACAGACATACTTCGCACTTATTTGGTTTGCATCCTGGACGACAAATTTCACCCTTGAAAACCCCCGAATTTGCCAATGCTGCCAAGAAGACTTTGGAAATCAGAGGGGATGATGGCACGGGTTGGAGTAAGTCGTGGAAAATTAATTTTTGGGCGAGATTACACGATGGAAACCACGCCTACAAGCTCGTGAGGGAACTTTTGAAGCTGACGGGCATGGAAGGCACTGACTATACCAAAGGCGGAGGAACGTATCCAAATCTATTTTGTGCCCACCCACCTTTTCAGATTGACGGCAATTTTGGTGGAACATCGGGTATGGCAGAAATGTTGCTCCAAAGTCACGATGGACTTTTAAATTTCCTTCCCGCCTTGCCCGATGATTGGCAGTCAGGAGAAATAAAAGGTTTGAAAGCTCGAGGAGGTTTTGAAGTGGATATTACTTGGAAAAACAAAAAAATCACCAAGCTAACGATTCAATCAAGTTTGGGAGGAAATTGTAAAGTCAAATTGCCAAACCCTTTGAAATTAGAAGGAAAAAGCAAGTTGATTTCACAAAATGATAAAACCATTTTTGATTTTATGACAGTAAAGGGAGGGAAGTATGTGTTGGCTGGAATATAATAGAGGTATATGAAATTGTCTAAACTTATTTTTATCTTAGCCTTAAATAATATTGAAGCTGTTTAAACTTTTGAAATTTCTTAGAAATAGGGCTTAAAATCGTCTGACTGCGTGGAAGATTCTACGCAGTCAGACGATAGTCAGACGACAAGATTCAATTTAATTAAGAATTGACATAATTACGAAAGTTTAAACAGCTTTATTAAAACCGAAGAAAATGGGTAATAATAATTTTTTTGATGTCGTAATAGTCGGAGCAGGTTTGTCTGGGATTGGTGCTGCTTATCATCTTAAAGACAAATGCCCCCATCTGAATTGTACCATTTTGGAAAGTAGGGCTGCCATTGGTGGGACTTGGGATTTATTTCAATATCCAGGGGTTCGTTCCGATTCTGATATGTACACGTTGGGGTTTAGTTTTAATCCATGGAAAAATCCAAAATCCATAGCTGATGGGAAAGACATTTTACAGTATATAAACGATACAGTTGATAATTTTGGGCTTCGTGATGCCATCCAATTCAATAGAAAAGTTATCACTTCTTCGTGGTCTTCCATTAATAAACAATGGACTTTGGAGATATTTTGTAGCCAAACCAATAGCGTTGAAACCCTGCAATGTAATTTCCTTTTTATGTGCAGTGGCTATTACAATTATGATAAAGGTTACGAACCCCAATTTCTGAATCAAGATGCTTTTAAAGGTATAAAAATTCATCCCCAACAATGGAATACTTCCCTTGATTATACCGATAAAAAAATAGTCATTATTGGTAGTGGGGCAACAGCGGTTACGCTTTTGCCCAAATTGGCAGAAA
>JANPGQ010000065.1:0-6672 GCA_031423975.1 Cytophagales bacterium
TTTCCATTAAATCAATCGTTTTGTTGGATGCTTCTATTTTCTCAGAAAAAATAGTTTCCTTTATAAAATTTATGGGCGAACCCGTAATGGCATTATTTGTAGGAATCATCGTGTCAATTACACTTTTCAGGAAAATTGATAAATTAGAAATCAATGATTTATTGGAAAATGCAATCGAAAAAGCAGGGCCAATTTTAGCAATCATTGCCATTGGAGGAGCGTTCGGGGAAATCATTAAATTATTGGATTTAGGGAAAGTATTTGGAGAAATGTTAGTAGAAAATAAATTAGGATTATTAATCCCGTTCTTGCTCACGGTGCTCTTCAAAACTGCCCAAGGTTCTTCAACGGTGGCAATAATTTCCTCAACCTCAATCGTTTTGCCTTTATTACCATCATTGGGTTTAGACTCAGAATGGGGTCGACAAATTACCCTAATGTCGATGGGAGCGGGTTCCATGATGGTTTCTCACGCCAACGATGCTTACTTTTGGGTAGTTTCAAGATTTGGCAATTTGAATACAAATTTGGCAATCAAATCGTACTCAACGATGACTTTTTTAATGGGAATTTCTACTTTTTTGATGATTCTATTGATTAATTTCTGGCATGGATAAAAGGGAGAGCCAAGCCTCTTGAATTTTATTTTCTTCTAACAAAAACTTTGCTTTTTGAAATAAATCTTCCGAGTCAATGGTTTGATTTTTAGACTTATAGCTATTGATTTGTTCCAAAGAAGGCAAATTTTCTATATTACCTAATTTCCCTAAATCGTTTCCCGACAATTCCTTTGAATAGCGGATAAATTCTGGTATTTGGTCAATTCCTATGCCTGTCGTTCGGGTTGGTTTGGGTACTTCAAACATAGCTTCTGGTCTAATGTGTGCATACCAATCTGCTCCCATGCGTGCCACCCAATCGGTTTTTTGTTGATCAATTTTTCCATTTTCTCCGAGTAAAGAATCGTTGATGTGAGCCAACAGAATTTCACAAATAATAATATTTGCCGTTCCATATTCCTTGATTTCTAACACTTTACATTCCAAAGAAACTGGAGACTCTTTTACTCTCGGAGGTTTTATTTTCAGAGATTTTTCTTCGTTAAAACCAGCTTTTAAAAACTCATTCGTCCCTTTGGGATACTCACAACTTGACAATGACATTTGCTGAACCATCGAATAATCTACTAAATTGATGACTACTTCAGGGACTTGGTGGAGATTTAAGGTGGTATCTTTCTGGGAATTATCTTTTCCTTTACGATTGGGCGAAAAAACCAAAATGGGTGGGTCAATTCCCACAAAATTAAAGAAACTAAATGGACTCAAATTTACATTCCCTTCCAAATCTATCGTAGAAGCAAATGCTATGGGACGAGGTGCAATTAGGCTCGTGGCATGAGCATAAAATTCCCTTGGATTTGTATTTTCTAAGTCAATAATCATTTATTTCGATATTTGTTTTACCACATAGATAAGATAGAAATGATAGAAAGAGGGATTTTCAATTCTATCATTTCTATCCGAACTATGTGGTTGAAAGCACGGTATTTTTTACTTCTCCAAAACCAACCCGAATTCCATCTTTTTCTGCCCAACCTCTCATAATAACCGTATCGTTATCTTCTAAAAATGTCCTTTCTGAACCATCTGAAAGTAGAAAAGGTTTTTTGCCATTTTCTGAAAGTTCTAATAACGAACCGTAACTATTTGGTTTTGAGTCTGATATAGTGCCAGAAGCTAATAAATCTCCAGTGTTTAAATTACAGCCATTGATAGTATGATGAGCAATTTGTTGAGCAACATTCCAATACATTTCTTTGAAATTAGTTTGACAAACCTTTGTCTCTTTACCTCCATTTGGTTGTATAAAAACTTCTAAATTAATGTCAAAATTGCGTAAACCTTCCGTTTTAAGGTATGGCAAAACGGGAGGATTTTGTTCTGGGCTTGAAACTCTAAAAAACTCTAAGGCATCAATCGTAACGATCCATGGAGAAATAGATGAAAAGAAATTTTTACCCAAAAAAGGACCCAAAGGCTGATATTCCCAACGCTGAATATCTCGAGCTGACCAATCATTGAAAAGTACAAATCCAAAAACATAATCTTCTGATTCAGAAGTATTTATGGGTTTTCCATTTTCAGAATTTGTGCCAATAATAGTGGCAATTTCTAATTCAAAATCTAATGCTTTTGTTGCTGAAAAAATCGGAGTTTGTCCGTCATTTGATAAAATTTGACTTTTGGGTCGGTGAAAATTAGTGCCTGAAATAAAAATTGAAGATGCTCTCCCGTGATACGCAACGGGCAAATGTCGCCAATTTGGAAGCAGAGCATTATTGGGGTCTCTAAACATTTTTCCCACATTTGTTGCGTGGTCAATACTGGAATAAAAATCGGTATAATCTCCAATTTGGATAGGAAGGTGCATTTTTACCCCTTCTTGAAGCACCAATCCATATTCTTGAATTAGGTTTTTTTCTCTAAAACTTTCAGATAAAGCATACTGAATTCTCTTTCTAATTTGATGGTTTAAGGGTCTTCCTAAAGCCATCAAAGGATTCAGATTCTGAGCATAAAATACTAATTTATCAAAGTCTAAATCATGGAATAAATCCATATTTTGACAAAATTGTAGGTCTAAAATATGCTCGCCAATAGCGACTCCAATTCGTTTACTATCCTGATTTTCAAGAGAATACACACCATAGGGTAAATTATAGATGGTAAAATCTGAATCGTTGGGGATTGGGATATATGCGTTGAGTTTTGCTGAATTTTCCAAATTGAATTCAAATAAAAAAGGTGTTTATACTCTCCGAAAATCGAAAGCGGAACGCCGCCCGAACGTATATAAAACAACAAAAATTTAAGAAATCGTATTATTATAAATTGAATCCAGAATTCTGACGAACGTTTTATAATCATCATCCGTCATTTCTCCCCAACCTTTTTTGCGGACATCCGCCACGATTGGGTAGGCTTCATGAAATTTTAAACGTCCTGTCTCCGTGAGGGTAATATTAAATTTACGACGGTCATTTTCTGCCATTGTACGCTCTGCCAAGCCTTTTTTGACCAATAAATCAATGATTCTGGTAACGGTTGGAGCATCTTTCACGGTCATTTCTGCTAACTCATTTTGAGAAACTCCATCGGCTTCAAAACGAAAAATATGGTCGAGCAGAACCCATTGGTCAACGGTTAAATCTACCTTCAAATCGTCTAATTTCTTCTGAAGACTTTGACGGATTTTCTTGATAGTAGTATCAATTTTAAAGAAATAGGCACGATTTTCGGCTGAGCTTGAAGTCATTTTTAACGTTATATTTAGTTCTGAAATTATTGTCAAAACAATAATTGAATACCAAATTAACGAAATATTTGCCAAAAATCGTTTATCGATGTTCGATGTTTGTTGTTCGGTGTCATAACTATCCTGTATTTATTTTCGTAAATAAGATAGTGTATTGATATTTTAAATCGGATGTTATAAATATTAAACCAGTGATTATACGAACATCGAAAAACGAACATCTACAGCGTTCCTCTAATTTCTTGCTCTCGCTCAATGGCTTCAAAAAGTGCCTTAAAATTACCTTTGCCAAATGATTTTGCTCCTTTTCGTTGGATAATCTCAAAAAATAAAGTGGGTCGGGAAACAATTGGTTTGGTAAAAATTTGTAATAAATAACCGTCTTCGTCTCTATCTACTAAAATCCCTAAAGGTCTTAATTCATTGATTTCTTCATCAATTTTTCCAATTCTTGCCGAAAGGCTATCATAGTAACTATCAGGCACTTGCAGAAATTCAATACCCCTTTTTTGCATTTCTTTTACTGTGAAAACAATATCATCCGTTGCCACTGCAATATGCTGTACGCCCGAACCGCCATAAAAATCAAGATATTCTTCAATCTGAGATTTCTTTTTTCCCTCAGCTGGTTCATTGATTGGAAACTTGATTTTTCCATTGCCATTAGACATTACTTTAGACATCAAAGCGGTATATTCCGTAGAAATATCTTTATCATCAAAACTCACTAGCTGACTGAATCCCATGACATTAGCATAAAAATCTGTCCAACGGTTCATTTCATTCCAACCCACATTGCCCACGCAATGGTCAATGTATTTTAGACCAATTGAAGACGGTTGATAGGTGGGAATCCAAGGTTTAAAATTGGGAAGGAAGACTCCGTTATAATCTTTTCTTTCCACAAAAATATGAATGGTATCGCCATACGTTTTGATGGCTGAACGCTTGACCGTTCCAAACGCATCATGTTCAGTAATAGGCTCAAAAACGATTTCAGCACCTCTTTTGGTAGTTTCTTGAAATGATTTTTCTGCATCATCTACCCATAAAGCAATGGCTTTTACACCGTCTCCGTGTTGGTCAATGTGCTTACCGATTTCTGTATTTCCTGTCAAAGGAGTGGTCAGTACCAAGCGAATTTTGTCTTGTGCCAACACGTAGCTTTCACGGTCATGTACACCAGTACTCAAACCCGAATAAGCAAGCGGTTGAAAACCCAAAGCCGTTTGAAAAAAATGGGCAGATTGACGGGCATTTCCCACGTATAATTCTAAATAATCTGTGCCATTGATGGGAAGAAAATCATGAACCGAAAGATTTACTTCTTCCAATTTATCTATTTGTTTTTCAGACGTTTGCATATTGATGATTGATTTCAGAATCGTTTAGTTTGAATAATTTTCGAGGTTTTAATGGATTCATTCGCTTTTCCAACTCACTTTCTATGTCAGGAATGGAATTGAACAATTGCTCGTAAGAATCTATCACAAAATACTGTTCTTGGTAATGTTCTTTGATGTAAGGTGTATCAAAAATTTGATTGATATTATAGTCAATTCGTTGTGGTTCAGGTGATTGTATAGCATAAATGCTTTCACCTGACGATGATATAATACCTGCACCATATATTTTCAGTTCTCCATCTTCTCTGATTAACCCGAACTCAATGGTGTACCAATATAAGCGAGCAATGTATTCAATGGCTTGTGGTTTATCAATAAATCGGAGGGCAATTCGGGCTAATTCTTGCAAAAAATGACAAATTGATTGATTTGAAAGCAAAGGAACGTGTCCAAAAATATCATGAAACATATCGGGTTCTTCCAAATAATCCAATTGTTCACGCTTCCGAAGCCATGTTGAGGCACAGAATTTTCTATTTTGCATCAATTCAAAAAAAGGTCGATTGTCAATTAAACCTGGTACAACATGAATTTGCCAACCAGTTAGTTTTATAAGCAACTCATTGACTTCATGATAATTAGGAATTTTATCGCCCGAAAATCTCACATTTTTTATTCCTTGCCAATAGGCTTTACTCGCCAAAGGTTGCAGTAGTTTTATTTGACGATTGAAAAGAATTTTCCAAACCTCAAAATTGTCTTGTGTGTATGTTGAATAGTCTTGTGTCATTTTATTTTCGATTTTCGTTATTCGATGCTTGGATTTTGATGTAGCT
Organism: Cytophagales bacterium; assembly: GCA_031423975.1. Classification (GTDB taxonomy): domain Bacteria; phylum Bacteroidota; class Bacteroidia; order Cytophagales; family Spirosomataceae; genus Arcicella. The sequence continues at coordinate 5,501 of JANPGQ010000065.1, forward strand.
TTTTTTATCCCGAATATCGAGCATCGAAAAACGAACATCAATTTCAAAGCCATGATTTAAAATACTTACCATCATCAATTTTTATTGCCTCTTCGGTCAGCATTAAGGGGCGAAAAGTATCTACCATAACTGCCAATTCGTGGGTTTCTGTTTTGCCAATACTACGTTCCATAGCCCCTGGGTGCGGCCCATGTGGAATACCTCCCGGGTGCAGTGAAATATGTCCTTGCGAAATGTCATTTCTACTCATAAAATCACCATCAACGTAATACAAAACCTCATCAGAATCAATATTTGAGTGATTATAGGGTGCTGGAATAGCTTTTGGGTGATAGTCATAAAGCCTTGGGCAGAAGGAACAAACCACAAAAGCATCCGTTTGGAAAGTCTGATGAACAGGTGGCGGTTGATGCACCCGACCCGTGATAGGTTCAAAATTATGAATTGAAAATCCCCACGGAAAATTGTAGCCATCCCAACCCACCACATCAAAAGGGTGAGCCGCATAAACTACTGAATGTAGCGTGTTTTGCTTTTTGATTTTAATGAGAAATTCCCCCGTTTCATCGTGCGTTTCTAAATCTGTGGGCAATTTATAGTCTCTCTCACAAAATGGAGCATGTTCCTGCATTTGTCCAAAATGATTTCGGTAACGTTTTGGCGTGGTCATTGGATGGAAAGATTCGACAAAAAGTAGGCGATTATCTGTAGTCTCGAACTCAACTTGGTAAATCATTCCTCTGGGAATCAGGAGATAATCTCCGTATTCAAAAGGAATGTTACCAAGCATCGTTCGGAGTGTGCCTTTGCCTTTATGGATGAAAATTAATTCATCGGCATCAGCATTTTTATAGAAATAGTCTGTTAATGATTCTCGTGGAGCTGCCAAACCAAAATGTAGGTCAGAATTGACTAAAAGCGTTTTTCTACTCAATAAATAGTCATCTTCGGGCTGAATTTCAAAGCCAATTAATTTGCGTGAAGTAATACTTTTTTCAATGGCAATTTTGGGGCTAACATCCAAACTTTCAATGATTGCCTTCACCTGTGTTGGGCGGTGATGATGATATAGCAGAGAAGAAACTCCCTCAAAACCAATAGTTCCAAAGAGTTCTTCGTAATATAATCCACCCGAAGGCTTTTCAAATTGAGTATGTCTTTTCGGAGGTATT
>JANPGQ010000066.1:0-7666 GCA_031423975.1 Cytophagales bacterium
GTGTGTTCCGAAAACTTCAAAATCCCACTTTTTATAAAAGTCCATTGCTTTCTTATTATACTCCCAAACGCCCAACCAAATACTTGTATAGTCTTTTTCATGGGCTACATTCATACATTTTTGTATTAACGCTGCTCCGTATTTTTGCCCGTGATATTTATTTTCAATATAAATCCGTTCAATCTCCAAGGCTTTTGGGTCGGGGTTTTCTACCAAATTTTCCCGCATTTTTGCGTACCCTATCGTTTCGTTATTACACTCAACTATCAAAAATACGGTATTTGGAATTTGCATTTCATCCGAAATTTGCTTTTCATTGAAGTTTTTTTCCAAATAATGATGCAAGTTTTCAGGCGTATTTTGCTCTCCGTAAGTTTCTGTGAAAGTCTTTGCTGAAATCTGACAAAGCACTTTTACGTCTTCAATCGTAGCAATTTTGATATTTGGCTTAGTATTTATCATCATACAAAAAAACGAAAATCTATTTATAATAAAAAATACTTAATTTGCATGAATTAATACTTAAAACGCATTAAATGGAATTCAGACAGTTACAATATTTCTTGGGCGTTGCCAACGAACTACATTTCTCAAAAGCTGCCGAAAAATTGTTCATTGCTCAACCCGCTTTGAGCCGTCAGATTCAGGCTTTGGAAGAAAATTTGGGCGTTTTGTTATTTGAAAGAGATAAACGAAATGTCAAACTCACACCTGCGGGTGAATATCTGCGTGAAGAAGCCATACAGGTCATTTCACAATTAGAAAATATTACTAAACGAACTCAGTTAATTCATTCGGGCGGAGAAGGCGAAATTAGGATTGGGCATCCAGGGTCGGCAATTTACTCGGTTATTCCACCACTTTTATCTAAGTTGAGGAACGATTTCCCGCAAATAAAAGCGAATCTTTCGGAGATTTTGGAGGATGATTTATACGGCAATCTCAAAAATTATCAGATTGATGTGGGCTTTGTCCGTGAACCATTATCAGATAAAAACCTTAGCACCAAAGTACTTATAGAGGAATCTTTTGCCTTGATACTGCCAGAAAACCACTGGATTACGCCTGAAAATTTTAGGAGTTTGGCACAAGTAAAAAATGAGCATTTTGTGTTGCCTCCACGCCACGTAGGTTCTACTTATTATGATTTGCTGGTGCGGATGTGCGAGCGTGAAGGTTTTTTGCCCAATGTAGTTCATGAGTCTATTCACGGGGCTACTATTTTACGTTTGATTGAATACAGTTTGGGTATTTCAATTATGCCAATTTCCTATCGCCTCAGTACGGCAATGCGAGTGAAATTTATTGAATTATCGGATATTCCAGAACGAACACAGCTTTCGATGGCTTGGCGGAAGAATGATACTAATCCCATTCTACAGAATTTTCTGAAAGTGGCGGATGAAATGGTTTTTTAGGATAAATTTTACTGGTAGTCGATAAGAAAATTTACTATTGGTAAAAATGATGAAATCTATCGTATAACTCTCACAAAACACTTCCGTTTTCCTCCACAGAATCCGCACTTTACCATATTTTTTTATGGTTATATTTTGCGACCAATCTTTTTCTTGAATTGGATTTTTTAGGGTATTTGTCTGAACAAACACATAACATTTTCAGAGCCTCTGAGTTATATAACAGTGTAGAACAGTAATCAGTGTAAATATATATAAAGAAAAGAAGATACCTGATAGCTATCAAAATCTATTTTTAAAATGATTTTGATAGCTATTTGGTTGATTTTATAAAAAAATACATCTTTTTGCTTTTTTAATACAATATTATGCCTCATTTTTATTAAAAATATTATAATTTAGTATTCAAGATGTAAAGTTAGTTAGGTTTTGCTCTTATCTAAAATTGTACTTTTCTAATATTTTATTACTTAGTATTGTCAGAAATAAACAAGTTTAAAATAAATAATTTCTCCCTAAAATCAAAAGATTATGTTCAATATTAATTAATCCTTTCCGCTTGTAACACCATTTGAAAATAGCAAAATAAACTCATAATTCATCAATATTACTTATCATTCACCATGAAAAACCTTTCAAAAATTTCCCTATTTCTTACTATTTCATTTTTTTGTTTTACAGCTTGTAAAAAAGATGTAGTTGATGTTCAACCCGTTGTGGTAACGCCTCCCGTACCAACGGCTGATCCTTTTGACCCCACACTAATTACCAGTGTTCTAAAAGATTTGACTGATGTACCGATTGGCGTTGCGGTCAATTTAGATGAATTTACGCAAAATGGAGCGATTTATTCTTCCTTGGTGAAATCTGAATTTGATAATATTACAATGGGCTATCACATGAAACACGGAGCAATCGTGAAAAGTGATGGGTCTTTTGACTTTTCACGTGCCGATGAAACTATCAGCAAAGCGGGGATTAATGTTTTTGGACACGTTTTAGCTTGGCATCAAAATAATAATGGTGATTATTTGCGGTCATTAGCCAATAGTAAACCTTCCGCTTCGGGGAAAAATATTCTCATAAATGGCGATTTTGAAGATGGTACTGCCACAGCTTTTACGGGTTGGACAAACTTAGTGGGCGGTACTGCCGATGGAAGTTATAGTATAGAAACTACCGATGTAGAACCCAATACGGGTAGCAAAAGAGCCTTGAAAGCCATTGTAACTAAGGCTGGGACAAATGCTTACGATATGCAAGCACTCGGACCAAATTTTACCGCTGTTCAAGGAAAACAATATCGGGTGAGTGCTTCCATAAAATCACTGACGAGTGCTGGAAGATTTAAATTGGTAGTTCAGAATTCAAATTATCTTGAAAATCAACTCACCTTCACGGATAATAAATGGAAAATCTATACTTGGGATGTTACCATTAATGAAGTAAATCCACAAATCAAACTTCACTTCAACGGCGAAGGAACTTACATTATTGATAATATTAAAGTAGAAGAATTATCCACTTCTTCGTCTTTAAGTAATACCGAAATTACAAAAAATGTTGATGCTGCTCTAAAAACATGGATTCAAGGTACGATGGGGCATTTCAAAACGGTAAAATCTTGGGATGCCGTCAATGAAGTTTACACGGACGGAACACCTTCAATCAGAACGGGCAGTTCAACGGGCGATACTTATTATTGGGCACAATATTTAGGCAGAGGCTACATCGCCAAAACCTTCAATTACGCCAAAGAAGCCTGTCCTGACTGTGAGTTATTTATCAATGATTATAATTTGGAATATAGCACGGCAAAACTTGATTCGGTTATTAGTTTGGTGAAGGAATTACAAGCACAAAAAGTACCAGTTGCGGGCATTGGTTCACAGATGCACATGAGCATCAATACCTCTACCGCAGCCATCACCAATATGTTTAAAAAATTGGCTGCTACGGGCTTGAAAGTACGAATTTCTGAATTGGATATTAGTATTAATCCTAACAATACTACTGGTTTTGCCCCCACAAAAGCCTTGTATGATGCACAGGCAACGATGTTCAAATTCGTGGTAAAAGCCTATTTGGATAATGTGCCAGTAGCCCAAAGACATGGGATAACCGTTTGGGGAATTTCGGATAAAGATAGTTGGATAACACCAACTTTCAATCGTCCAGATAATCCTTTGATGTGGGATAAAGACTTCAAGAAAAAATCGGCTTATGCTGGCTTTACACAGGGTTTTAAGTAAGTAAACACGTCAAAAAAATAAAATGCCCATAAAATCAATACTCATCTTCCTCCTTTTTATCTCCTTTCAATCCCTTGCGGTTGATGCGGATACTTATATTGTCTTTCAAAAAACAAAAGGTGGTTTTCCAATCGCTGAAAAAGGAAAGACTTCCCCAATTTTGATGGATAAAGCTGATTTTGCAGGAGTTATTCGTGCAGGAAAAAGTTTACAGACTGATATTCAGAAAGTTACAGGGAATGAATCCTTGTTTTCTACCGAAAATCTTACCAACAACAAACAAATAATTATCATTGGAACACTTGGAAAAAATCAATGGATTGACCAATTAGTAAAAGATAAAAAGTTAAATATCAGTGATTTACAAGGAAAATGGGAGAAATTTCAAACGCAAATAATCGAAAATCCATTCAAAGGTGTGGAGCGAGCTTTGGTAATTGTGGGGTCGGATAAAAGAGGAACAATTTATGGGGCGTATGACATTGCCGAACAAATTGGCGTGTCGCCGTGGCATTGGTGGGCGGATGTTCCCGTGAAGAAACACGCTGATATTTTCGTTCAAGCTGGAAACCACACAAAGGGCGAACCAAAAGTAAAATATCGGGGCATTTTTATCAATGATGAAGCACCCGCATTATCGGGTTGGACAAATGAAAAAAATGGTGGATTTAACCATAAATTATACGAAAAAGTATTTGAATTAATCCTTCGAATGAAAGGAAATTACCTGTGGCCAGCCATGTGGGGCAGTGCTTTTCAAGTCGATGACCCGATGAATCCTGTATTGGCGGATGAATACGGAATCGTAATTGGCACCTCGCATCACGAACCGTTAATGCGAGCGCATGACGAATGGAGACGTTACGGAAAAGATAAAGGAAAATGGGATTATGCCAAGAATGATTCTACGCTCAGAGAATTTTGGAAAGAAAGTATGCAACAGCGTTTTACCCGTGAAAATATCGTTTCGGTAGGAATGCGGGGTGATGGCGATGAACCCATGTCGAGAGAAACGGCAACGGCATTATTAGAAAAAATCGTAACTGACCAACGCAAAATAATCAGCGAAGTTACGGGTAAAGATGCTTCTGAAACGCCGCAGCTTTGGGCATTGTATAAAGAAGTCCAAGATTATTACGATAAAGGAATGCGAGTGCCTGACGATGTTACACTTTTATTGTGTGATGATAATTGGGGGAATGTTCGTAAACTGCCAAATTTGGATGCGAAACCCCGCAAAGGTGGCTACGGAATTTATTATCATTTTGATTATGTAGGTGGCCCAAGGAATTATAAATGGATGAATACCAATATGATACCTCGGATTTGGGAGCAAATGAATTTAGCGTATCAATATGATGCCCGACAAATTTGGATTGTGAATGTGGGTGATATTAAACCCATGGAATTACCCATTTCTTTTTTTTTAGACCAAGCTTGGAATCCTGAAAAATGGAATGCGGATAATATTAGCACTTATACAACAACGTGGGTAAGGAAAACTTTTGGCGATAAATATGCTAAGGATATTGCTGATTTTGTGGATAAGTACGCCAAATATAATGCCCGCTGCAAGCCCGAATTATTATCACCTGATACTTATAGTTTAGATAATTACAACGAGTTTCAAACGGTTGTTTCTGATTATAAGTCGCTGTCGGAAAAAGCTCAGAAAGTTTATAATAACCTTGATGCCGAATATAAAGATGCTTATTATCAGTTAGTTTTATTCCCAATTCTGGCTTGTGCTAATTTGAATGAATTATATTATACCGTGGCTCTTAATCGGAAATACGCCAAACAAGGGCTTGCCGAAGCCAATATTTTAGCTGATAAAGCCGAAGCATTATTCAAAAAAGATGCTGAATTGAGTGATTATTTTAATACAAAATTGGCAAATGGCAAATGGAATCATTTTGCCGACCAAACGCACATTGGCTACACATATTGGCAACAACCCAATAAAAACGCCATGCCAAAAGTGGAACGAGTTTTAGCGGAAAATATTAAGCAAAAAACGGCAATCTCTACGGAAAGTAAGAAAGATAATACTCCCAAAACTGACTCAAAATTTAAGGGTTTTGTTGAATCTGATGCATATATTTCCATGGAAGCCGAACATTTTAGCAAAGCAATTGGAACCGATAATATTTCTTGGAAAATAATTCCTGATATTGGACGTACAAGTGCAGGCGTTACCGTTTTTCCCGTTAATATTCCTACCTTGGAAATCAGTAAAAATAGCCCTCATCTTGACTTTGATATGTGGCTGAATAATGCAGGAAACGCAGCCGTTCAAGTCATGCTTTCCCCGACTTTGGAGTTTAATAATAATAAAGGCTTAAAGTACGGAATTTCGATTGATGATGAAATGCCACAAATTGTTGAAATCCATAAAGATAGAAGTCAGAAAGAGTGGAATAAAATTGTGGCAGAAAATGTGAAAATACTGAGTACAAATCATAAATTTAATACCTCAGGAAAGCATACGCTAAAGTTTTGGATGATTGACCCTGCGGTAATTGTGCAAAAAATAATTGTGGATTTAGGGGGCGTAAAACCTTCGTATTTAGGTCCACCAGAAAGTTTAATAATTAAATAATTCGTTGTTCGATGTTAGTTTCCTAAAATCGAAAATCGAATAATGAACATCGAACATCGAAAATATGATACAAACAATGCGTTGGTTTGGTCCAAATGACCCCGTTTCGTTGATGGATATTCGTCAGGCGGGTTGTTCGGGCGTAGTGAGTGCCTTACATCAAATAGCGGTTGGAGAGGTTTGGCAAGTTGCTGATATTCAGGCAAGAATAGACATAATTGAGGCTGATAATGAGAAATTTACGCCCTTGAATTGGGAGGTTGTAGAAAGTCTTCCCGTGCATGAGGACATCAAAAAAGCCTTGCCTACTCGTGAAAAATACATTGCCAATTATCAAGAATCGCTTAGGAATTTAGCTCAATGTGGCATCAAAACGGTTTGCTATAATTTTATGCCCGTTTTGGATTGGTCACGGACAAATCTGAACTATCAAATGCCCGATGGTTCATTGGCTTTACGGTTTGTTTGGGAAGATTTTGCCATTTTTGATTTGTTCATCCTAAAACGCCCCAACGCTGAAACTGACTATACGCCCGAGGTGCAAGCATCTGCCAAAAAGAAGTTTGAAGCCATGTCTCAAGCGGAAATTGATACCTTAAAAAATACCGCTTTATTGGGTTTGCCAGGTTCAGAAGAAGCCTTTGAGTTGGAGAAATTCCAAGGACTTTTGGATAATTATAAGCATATTGGCGATGCAGAATTAAGACAAAATCTGTATTATTTCATTCAGCAAATTGCCCCAATTGCCCAAGAATTTGGCATAAATCTTTGTATTCACCCCGACGACCCACCAATGCCTTTGTTGGGTTTGCCCAGAGTGGTGAGTACAGAAAACGATTTGGCTCAGTTGATGGAAGCCTACAATAATCCTGCGAATGGTATTACGTTTTGTACGGGTTCATTAGGTGTGCGTGAGGATAATAATTTACCCCAAATTGTGAGAAGATTTGGCAATAGAATCCATTTTATTCACCTCCGAAGTACCAAAAGAGAAACCAATCCTCAGAATTTTCACGAAGCCGACCACCTTACAGGCGATGTTGATATGTATGCCGTTATCAAAGAATTGGTTTTGGAAGAAAAAAATAGTCATCGAAATATTCCCATGCGTCCCGACCACGGGCATCAAATGATGGATGATTTACACAAGAAAACGTACCCTGGGTATTCCGCCATTGGTCGTTTGAAGGGCTTGGCAGAATTGAGGGGGCTTGAATTGGGGATTTTGAGAGGGATGGAGGATAAATAAATTTAGAATGACACTTTCCACACGAGCGAAAGCAAATTGAACTCCGAGCTTACGCCAATGTGGATTGGTGGGGACACCAGCCACGGATACGAAAATTCGACCTCAAGAACCGCTGACGGGGTGAAAAACCGCCGTCAGGGTTTAG
>JANPGQ010000067.1:0-3023 GCA_031423975.1 Cytophagales bacterium
GGCATAGTATCCCTTTCCATCATCATCAATACAACTCGCTCCGTTGATAATTTCATCCTTTCCATCGTTGTCAACATCGCCAACGGTCATCTGATGATTGCCTTGATATTCATAATCTTTCTGGTCATTATTACTATCAAACGTCCAGCGGTGAGTCAATTTTCCTTCTCGCCAGTCCCAAGCTACTCTTACCAAACGAGTGTAATATCCTCTTCCAAACACGGCAGATGGCATTTTTCCATCCAAATAACCCACTGCGGCAATGTATCTATCCACTCTATTTCCGTAATTATCGCCCCAATCCGCCACATTGCCACGAGCGGGTAAGTAATCGGTGGTTGCCATTGCTTCGCCAGTTTGACCGTTGAAAACCGTCAAAAGTTCGGGTCCTGATAATACGTAACCCGAAGCGATTCGGTAATCAGCTTTTTCGTCTCCGATTAATTTCCCTAATCCATCTTTTGTACCATCGGCGGTTTTGCAAATCATTTCGGCTTTGCCATCCGAGTCAAAATCATAGACTAAAAATTGGGTATAATGAGCTCCTGCTCTGACATTTTTCCCCAAATCAATCCGCCACAAAAACGTCCCATTCATTTTATAGGCATCAATATAAACATTGCCAGTATATCCACTTTGCGAATTATCCTTTGAGTTTGAGGGATCCCATTTTACAAAAATCTCGTATTCGCCATCACCATCCACATCGCCCACACTGCAATCGTTGGCATTGTAGGTATAAGTAACTCCATCGGGCGTTGTGCCACCTTCGGGAGTTTTCAAGGGAATTTCTATGAATGAATTTTTAAAAACAGCGGCTTCCTCCGAGGCTATTTGTTCGATGTTATTAATTATCGGTCGGACTAAATATTGACCATTTTCAGAGGTATTATCCACAAAATCAGTGGTTTTACTGATGGGCGAAGTATTTATTTTCTTTCCGTTTCGATACAGATTAAAACTGATTTCGGTAGATTCTGTACCCAACAAACGCCAACTCAAATACACCTGCGATGTGCTGGTACGTATGGCAACCAAACCTCGGTTGAGTTTTTCAACTTTTCGCTGTGCAAGGGTTGAATAGCAGATTATTAAAAGTAAGATTGAATATTGTATTTTCATATTTTGGAGTGAATGCATATTTTTGTTTGTTGAATCATCAATAAAAAATTAATTAAAAAATTAGACCTACCAAATCATTGAAATTTAGCAGGTCTAATGGATTTAAAAAACTTTTAACCAATCCTTAATTATACCCAGCATTTTGTTTCCAAAAACCTGGATTAATATTCATTTCATTTAAGGGAACTGGGAAAATTAAATCACTTTCGGCAATTGGTTTTGCCAATTTTATAGAATAAACCCTCGCAAATTCGTTCATAACGGCAATTGCTCTGCCCGTCCGCACTAAATCATGCCAACGAAGTCCTTCACCCAAAAACTCAAAGCGGCGTTCTTGTTCCATTGCCAAACGGAAATCTTCTTTGGTTTTTGGGGTAATATTTGGCACTTTCGCAAAGGCTCTGATTCTATTCAAAATGGCAACTGCCTCGGCGGTGGGTCCAGATTCTTCATTCAATATTTCAGCATACATGAGTAAAACGTCGGCATAACGTACCACAGGGAAATTGGTAGGATAATCACGATTGTTTTGGGTTGTCGTATAACCTTTTTCTAAAAATTTAGTAATTTGGACTCTTCCAGATCTGGCAAGAGTTTTGGTATCAACATAACCCGAATCTAACGAAGCAACTCTACGCACATCAGTTTTGAGATAAGCTGCGTATAAAAGTGGGTCAACTTCACCATCAAATCCATCGGTTGGTTGATAGGTTGACCATTGCGAAGGATACTGAAATGCCTGAACCGCTGGTACTTGACTACCTAAACCCAAACCTCCCGAAAGGTATTGTACCTCAAAAGGATTAGATTTATTTTCGCCCGCTACCGTAAATAAATCACGGTACGTGGCAGGGAAAGCGAAGTAGGTTTTTTCTTGGGCAATCACATCGGCTAATTCCTTTTTTGCCAAAGCTAATTTGTCAGCTTGCTTCAAAGGATAGCCCGACATTGATAGATAAACTCTGCCCAAAACCGCTTTTGCCGAATATTTGGTTGCTCTGCCTTTGTCCACTGTAGCGTAGGTTTCTGGTAGATTATTCACCGCAAATAAAAGGTCTTCCACAATTTGTTTATACACTTCTTCTTTGGCAGTACGTGGCGTTTTCTTGGCTTCGTCAATGATTAAAGTTTTTGTTATCAAAGGAACATCACCATAAAATCTTACCAAATCAAAATATGCCAAAGCACGGTTGAAACGGGCTTCTGCTTGAAATTGAGCTACTCTTGTGAAGGTAAATGGCGTAATTTTTTCTAACATGATGTTGGAGCGATAAATAACGGCATAGAGATTTGTCCATGCTGCCTGTAACGCTCCCGTTTGCGAGGAGGCTTGAAAGAGACCAATATCCGCCCAATCTCGTTGAGCTCCACCACCATTTAATTCACGAGTATTGTCTGAACGAACTTCGGATAAATACCAATTTGAGCTAACGGGCACAATCAAATAAGCGTTATAAATCGCCATGACTGCCTGATTTAATTGGTATTCATCTTGATAAAAATTATTTGCCGTATTATTGGTCGGCGGGGTAATGTTGATGAGGTCTTCTTTGCAGGATAAAATTCCCGCAGAGAGTAAGCCCAAGGCAATTATTGAATATATTTTTTTCATTATTTCTGAAATTTATCGTTTTTGTACGGGTAATATGCCGTTTTAGATTTTGGTAAATTAGGCTACTACAAATTCAAATTCAAACCGATTGAGAAGGTTTTTGATTGAGGATATCCGCCATAATCTCCACCTTCATTATTGGCGGCTTCGGGCGTATAACCACCTGCGTATTTATGCCAAATAAATGGATTTTCTATTGAAATCGTTATTCGAGCATTATTGAACCACGCTTGTTTTGGAATAGCATAGCCAACTGTAATGTTCTTAACTCTCAAATAATCAGAGCTAT
>JANPGQ010000068.1:0-10496 GCA_031423975.1 Cytophagales bacterium
TAAGCAAAAATCTTGTAATTATTATAGCTCCCAATCAAGTATTGTTTTAGCCCAGTAACGAATGCTAAAACTAACCACAGACCAATAATATATTTCCGTTGGGTGAAAAATGGAAGGGCAAAAAAAGTACGTATTTTATTCATAAAATTTTGGATTTGTATCAGATACTCTTACAAATTTACTAAAATAAGCTCGGGAACTATATATTGCATACTCAATATCAAAAGATAAGCATTAATTTTATGTTTGAAACGCTTTAAATGATATGAAACTACTAATATGACTCAATCAAAATTAAACATTTGCATTCTTTCGGCGGCTTATAATGAGGGTGAAAATCTGTTAGTTTTTTATGATGCCGTCAAAAAAGTAGTCTCTGATTTACCTTATAATTTTGAATTTTGTTTTGTTAACGATGGTAGTCAGGACGATACCCTCGCCATCATCAGAAGCCTTGCCCAACGAGATAACACGGTAAAATATCTTTCATTTTCAAGAAATTTCGGACAGCAAGTTGCCCTGAAAGCAGGTATAGATTCTATTGATGCCGATGCCATTATTATGATGGATAGCGATATGCAACATCCGCATGAAATGATTGTTGATTTGATTAAAATTTGGCAAGATAAAAAGGTCAATATGGTTAATACCTTGCGAGAGGAAGACCAAGAATTATCATGGTTCAAAAAGCAAACCAGCAAGCGTTTTTATCAGTTTTTGAATAAAGTAAGTGAATTAAAAATGGAGCCAGGTCAGGCAGATTTTAGACTCATTGACCGCCAAGTAGCTAATATCCTAAAAAAGTCAAAAGAGCAAGATGTTTTCCTTCGAGGGATGATTCAATGGATTGGTTTTGACCAGTTTACGTTTAAATATAAAGCCAACAAACGTTTTGCGGGAGAGAGTAAATATACGTTCAGCAAAATGATGAGACTGGCTTTGGATGGCATCACTTCTTTTAGCGTAAAACCCTTATATACAGCTATTTACATTGGATTTTTCTTTGCCTCTCTGTCCCTTTTATACATTCCCTACATCATTTATACTTTCATTATGGGAACGTTTATTGATGGTTGGGCATCGCTTTTAGTGACGGTTGCCTTCTTTGGCGGAATTAATTTAATCGTAATGGGTGTCATGGGAATTTACATTGGAAAGGTTTTAATCCAAAATAAAGAGCGTCCTTTATACATTATTCAAGAACAAAATATAAATAGGGGTTAGAAGATTAGGAATTTCTTTCACAAAAAAAATTAAATATGAAAATTGCACTTTTAAGTTTTGATGTAGAAGAATTTGATATGCCTTACGAGTATGGCGGCAAGCCCACAATGGAAGAACAAATCGCCACTTCTACGCAAGGTTTAGCATCAATTGTATCAATTTTAGATAAATATCAAGCAAAAGCGACCTTTTATTGTACGGGAGTTTATGCCACCGCAAAGCCAGCATTGATAAAAGCATTAAGTCAAAAACATGAAATTGCTTCACACAATCACTATCATTCAAGCCACAAAAAAGAGGATTTGAGTACGTCAAAAGCCATTTTAGAGGAAATCACGGGGCAAGAAGTAGTAGGTTTTAGAATGCCCCGCATGGCTCCCGTTTCAGATGCAGACTTGGTAGAGGCGGGTTATCATTACAACGCTTCCGTCAATCCAACCTACCTGCCTGGGCGTTATGATTACCGCCATATTTCACGTACTTTTTTTACGCAAAATGACATTATTCATTTCCCTGCATCGGTTTCTCCCAAATGGCGAGTACCTTTATTTTGGATAGCTTTTCATAATTTCCCTTTGCCTTATTTCTTTTATCTCTGTAAAAAAGTAGTAGAAGCCGACGGCTATTTGCACCTATATTTTCATCCATGGGAATTTACCGATTATACTCAACTGCCCAATGGGGCAAAATATCCATTTTATTTACATCGAAATAATGGCAAAAAAATGATAGAAAGATTTGATAAATTGATGGATTTTTTGAAAAAAGAAGGATTTGAATTCAAGACTTCGAGAGAGTTGCTGGAATTGTAGTACGGAAAGGGATTCCTGTACTACATTTCCCTCAATTTCGCATACTTCACCACGGGGTTCATTGCCGTAAGTAATGCCCACATAAAACCAGCGTAACCATCTAAGCATGAACTTTTTAGGAAGTATATTTTCAAGAAAGTTAATGGAAATCTGGAAATGATTTTGAATGTTGAAACCGTCTTGCCACGTTCCGCCAAAGTCTTCGCTCCGAGTGAAGTATATTTATTGAATTTGTTGAAATAATCCGTCAAATCACGGTAACTATCGTGAAGGATTTGGTTTTTCAGAACACCCACCTTCCCTCCTATCTGCACGCTTTCATGCACGTATTCAGCATTCCAGTTACCGTGTTTTCGATTAAAAAGTCTTAAAGTTAAGCGTTTATATTCACCGCTAAATCGCAATAATTTCCCCAGAAAAATCAACGAACGAGGAATTCTAAATCCCTGAAAACCAGTGTTTTGCAAATCAAGCATCTGGATTTCCTGTTGTAACTCGGGCGTTAAGATTTCATCATCATCTAAGGACAAAATCCAGTCGTGAGAAGCCTGTTGAGTAGCAAAATTTTTCTGCGAACCATACCCATCAAAAGCCCGATAAATCACTTTTGCCTTAAATTGTTGAGCAATTTCGAGTGTCTTATCTGTACTTCCCGAATCCACCAAAACGATTTCTTCAGCCCACTTAACAGCTTCTAAGGTTTTGTAAATTATTTTTTCAGAATTAAAAGTAATTAGGACGACACTCAGTTGCATGGATTCTTTCAATTGATTTTATAAATGATTTAGGGAATTATCAATAAAGATACTTTACTACGTTTGCATTTTACTGAAACAAATTGATAATTATTTTGTTATTTTGTGTAGAAAATATACCTCAATTTGAGAATTGATGATAAACTCATATAATTTTTGATTTGAAAATAACCACAAAACAAAATGAAAAAAATCAGTGCCTATCTATTGGCAATTATTACAATTATATCTTGCCAAAATCAGGAATCACAAAAAGAAGAAAACACCATTGTAAAAGTAACTCCTCCGAACGATTCAGTTGCTTCCAAAAGCGAAACCATTGACAGTACAGATTTAGCTAAAAAGTGGCTAATCCAAGCCGTAGAAAATACTTTTAAGAATAATCAAGGGGAAATGAAGGACATTTGTACACCCCAGTACGAAGCCTATAAAACCGATGCCATTGGCGTTGATATGGACGGTGGGATGACACTTGTAGAATTTAAAAAGAAGTGGAATAAAAAATATAATACTGCTTTGGCGGGTGCAAGTGTTGGCTTTATGATTAGCGGACAAGATTGGCAAAATATCAAAGTTGAAAAATGTGAACTGAAAAATAAAACCCCTGAAGGAGTATATATTTTTGAAACAATTATTAAAGATATTGGCCCCAATGAGACCTATAAAAGGGACGTTAAATTGATTCCTGCCAATAAATCATTTTTGATTAGTGATGTTTTGGAATACAATTAGACAAAAAAACCTGCAAGATAATCTTGCAGGTTTTTTTGTCTAAAATCTTGCTCTATTTTACAGGAATCAACTTAAAGACGTTACTAAATTCAGTAATTGTATTAGGAAAACCTAAATTGGTTACGTAACCAATCCAAAAAGCATCATCGTTGAAAGAGGCTTTGGTAGTTGTATTTGTTAAATTCAAATTATCTTTTGTGAGTAAATCTATACTATATAAAAGCTTCGTTTTCCCATCTGCTGAGGTAGTTTCTATTTGTGTTTCATCATTCAAAAACTTCCATTTTATTTTGTCAATACTTCCATTCGTATTTTTTTCGGCTGAACCATCAACCTTGTAAGTTACAGTTGTTTTGGCATAGTCAGAGTTTATGCCAATGATAGGATTTGCAATTTTAGAAAATGCTACTTTCGTAACACTTCCACCCTTAATCTGAACCTCATTATACTGCCAAGCATTAGCCGTTAGAATTTCGGTCTTTGTGGGTGGTTGCACCTCAACGGGAGTAATTTGAGTAGGATTAATTCTTTCGTCGCAACTTTGTAAAATAGCGGCAAAAATTATAAGAGTTAATGTAAGTAAACATCTCATTGGTTTTGATTCTCAATATTTCGTTGAGAGATTTATTTTTGAAGATAATTTTTCAGTAATTTGTCAAAATAAAATGGAGTATCGGTTTCTAAAACCAATATCATGCTGAAGTTAAAACGAAAAATACATGATAAAGTATATATGTTTCGTTTAGGTTTATAACTCATTATTCAAAAATCAATCCTAAATTATGAAAAACATTCCCCTTTTCGCTTTTTTTCTTACGCTATTAAGTTTTTCGGACGTTTTGGCTCAAAATAAAACGGAAGAACCCATCAAAAAATACCAATTAAAACTACGGGCTTACGACTATGAAAGCAAAGATGATTTGGACGGAACGTATGTAAGACTGTATAATCTGACCAAGAAAAAACTCATGGATTCTGCCGTAGTGGTGGATGGTTATGCTACTTTTATGCTCATCAAAGGCAATGATTATGATATCGTGGGGCAACGGAGTAGATACATGACTCGCCGAGCCAATTTCAATGCTGCTTGTTATTTACAAGACCCCAAAAAAGTTTTTTGCGTATCGGGAATAGATATTGAAAACGTTACGAAACAAAGTGATGGGAGTGATTTGGTAGAAGGAGCAATTGCCTTGAAAAAGATTAATTTGAATGACTCTTTCAAAATAGAAAACATCCGCTATGACCTCAATAAATCAGAAATTCGCCCCGATGCTGCCAAAGAATTAGATAATTTAGTTCAGATTTTGAGGGACAATCCTGGTATTGTGGTAGAATTAGGCTCACACACCGATTGCCGTGCCAGTGATGATTATAACCTCAGTCTTTCCCAAAGAAGGGCAGAATCTGCCGTTGAATATATTATCAAAAAGGGTAAAATTCCTTCAAATAGAATCACAGCAAAGGGCTATGGCGAAACAAAACTCTTGAATAAATGTGATGATGGCGTAGCTTGTAGCGAACTCGAACACGCCAAAAATCGCAGAACCGAAATCAGAATTACGGGCTATTTAATTGATGGAATTCCTGTGGATTTGAAGGGCGGAACGGCGGTTTCGGGCGATAAGAATTAGGCTACCGCAAACACGGGTTTCTGATTCCGTTCTTCCTCCTCCATCATTGCCAAAAGTGCTTTGGGAGCTACCAAACTTTCATTCCTAATTTTCTCTTGTAATTTCAAAAAACCGCCAATCAAGGCTTCTGGGCGGGGTGGGCAGCCAGGCACGTACACATCTACGGGAATGATTCTGTCCACACCTTTCACCACATGATAGCCGTGTTCCCAATAGGGTCCGCCACAATTGGAGCAACTTCCCATCGAAATAACGTATCTTGGTTCGGGCATTTGTTCGTACAATCTACGGATTCGGTCTGCCATTTTGAAAGTTACCGTTCCCGCTACAATCATTACGTCAGATTGTCGGGGCGATGGTCTTGGAAAAACCCCGAAACGGTCTAAATCATAGCCCGAAGCCATTGTTTGCATCATTTCTATGGCACAACAAGCCAAACCAAAACCCATAGGCCACAGCGAACTGAGCCTTGCCCAATTGATAAGGTCATCCACTTTGGCGATTACCACGCCCCCTTCATTAAATTGTTGGTCTAATAGTCCTGTCATCTCACAATTGTTAAATATCCCGTCAGTGTTGGTACGTCGGGGCTTGGTTTTATTACGTAAAAATACGTTCCTGCGGGGAGATATTCGTTTTTTTGAATTCCGTCAAAGGCGTAATTATAGCCAATTGAGTAGAATATTTCACCTCCCCAACGATTATATATTGTTACCTCTGGATTAGAATAGCTACCAATTCCTTCTATTTCCCAAGTATCGTTAATCGAATCGTGATTTGGCGTAAAAGCATTGGCAAATTTTAATTTTTTAAACGAATGTATCTTAATTTTATCCTCAGCATAACACTTACTTAATATAGAAGTAACTCTTACCGTATAAGTTATTGTGTCAGTAAGTGGGCTAACTAAAGGTTGCGTTACATTTGGGGGAGATAACATACCAGTTAAAGGAGACCATTGATACATATACTGACTTCCGACACTCCCGACACTTTTTATCTTCACGGTATCTCCTTGAAACATATTAATATCATTGCCCAATTTTATCACGGGTGTCATGTCCACCACGACAGTTTTGGAAGCATCTTTGGTGCAACCTTCGGGCGTTGTATAGGTATATTTTATCAAAAAAGAACCATATCCAGCAACCGCAGGGTCAAATTGAGATCCTGTTATGCCTTTTCCCGAAAATTTACCTAAAACTCCATCATAATCTGGTTTTACAAGATTTATTAAATCTATTTTACCTCCTTTTACATTACAAACGGGCTTAATATCATCAAATTTTATGGTTGGAAAATCATTAACCGTTACAGTAATAGTTGGATTTGATGCGAAACCGTAACAAAACAAATTTTTGGTACTTGTAACCTGCAGACCGTAAGTATAAGTTCCTAATGCTGAAACATTTACAAAATCTGTTGTTACATCATTAGCACCATTTTTAATCCACTGATAAGTTACATCTGGGCTGGCAACCGCTTGCAATTTCACTACATCACCCTTGCACACTGAAGTCTTTCCAGTAACATTGGTAATAGATGCCGTGGGGTTAGGGGTAATACTTATCTTCACTGAATCCTCGTAAACACATTGATTACCCGCATTCTCGGTAACTTCTATTTTGTATATACCATTATTTGCTATCGTTGAACTACCCACTGGATAAGAATTGGCGGGAAACGGAATATTCGGAATCAACACGCCATCCTTATACCATTTATTTACACTGCCTGTGGCAATAGGCAAGCCTTTGACGTTAATAATAAAACTTTCTCCAACACAGTAATCTTTTTTGGCAATATCTAATTCTATCTTGACTCCACCTTGTGGAACAACATCAGTAATCTGCGACAATTTTGTACCCGAACAAGCACCTGTGCGAGTAACTTCAACTGTATATAGCCCAGCTTCAGCGAATGGAACTTTATGAGTATTTTTCGTTGCCCCTGGCACTTGAACTCCATTTTTAAACCATTTATAAGTAGCCAATGCCAAATCTGCCGTTTCTAAGATTCTGAAAGAATATTCACAGACAAATACTGTAGGCACATGAACGGCTGGATTGCCACCTTTTACGTAAATTTTAGGCTCGGGCGGTACACATTTCTCTACCCTAATTTCTACATCTTGCCGAACGACTCCTATTTGCGTAGCACCTCTAAATTCTCTACATTCTACCGTAACTACAAATGTGCCTTCCTGCGTGGGCGTACCTGACAGCACTCCATTACTGGCGTTTATGGACAAGCCTGGCACAGCATTACTAGCAGCAAAACCACTTACCCACGTAGCATAAGTATAATCATTAACGGCAATTGGGCTGCGGGGAGCAGGTTTTATGCCATTTTTATTAGAGAGCGTTAAATAACCTGGACCTGAATAAGGCGTATCAATGATATAGCTTCTGGTATTCCCATCTGCATCATCAGCCCCCAAATCAATTGAATATGGGCTTCCTTTACAAGCCACAATTCCTTTTACTAACTTGAAAACGGGCGAAGAGTTTTTGCCCGAACTCAACGAAGGGAACTCGGTATATAAGGTTATTCCTGTGCTTTTACTTTGAAAGACGTTATCAGAAGGATTGCGATAACCGTCTTGATAGACAATATAATAACCCAAAGCATTGTTGAAAGTAGCCCCGGGGAGTGTTACGGTGGTGGATAAAATTACTTTTTGAGTCGCTAAAGTTTTGGAAGTTACACACTCTATACCATCGTAGGGGAAAGATTCTTTTTTCTCAAGAGTTAATTGTTTTTCAATAATGGGTGAACCATCCGCAGCGGCGGTCGCTCCTTTGGCATAAAGCCTTATCCACGGCATCGTGGCAGAAGTGTATAAGGAAGGTCCAGCCGTAGAAGTGATAGTAGAGGGGGTTTCATCCACAAAAAGTGTAACCGTAATTTTATAGGTATCTCCCGACACATAAGTAATTTCCATCTTGCCTCCTGCTATTGAGTCGGCAAGGATGTCAAAACTTGGTAAGAAGAAAATCAGAAATGTAAATAAAAGATAAAAATGCTTTTTCATAAAAATCATTAATGGTGGAATTTTTACGGTGAAGGGTATCAAGGGTGAACGGTACACGGTAAAAGGTGAACGGACTTGCAGAAGAAGTATAAAAAATAAGTATGCCAATCCGTGTACCGTTCACCGTTTACCCTTCGCTGTAATTAACGTAAGGACTGGCGGTTTTTCTATACAAAATTACGATTTTTTTATGGAAACTTATTATTTGGTAATAGTCTATAAAAGAGTGGGCTTTGGAAAGTTTGAGAAATTAGATTTCACAAAAAATAAAAAATGCCATTTTTCTTGACATTTATCAATATTTTGTGTAGTTTCAACATGAAAACACACGGAAAAATTAATAGTTCGAAAAATATATGAAATCATGTTACCTCAGCTACAAAAATTTTTCAGATTATTTGTTGATTTTTCTGATGAAGAATTAACTGCCGTTTGGGACTTTTTTTATCATAAAAAAATAAAAAAAGGTGAATTTATGTACATTCCTAATGAAATAGCTACTGAAATAGGTTTTCTCATCAAAGGGACTTTTAGAATATATTACTTGATTGATGACCGAGAAAGTACCCGTTTTATAGGAAGTGAAGGTATTTTTGTTACTTCAGTTCCAAGTTTTACCACCCAAAAACCTTGTGTTGAATATGTTGAAGCCTTGGAAAATATGGAATTATTAATGCTTTCTTATACAAATCTTCAAAAGATGTATGAGATTTCGTCCAAGTGGGAACAGTTTGTGCGAATATTGGCAGAACATTCTTATAACGACCAACAAAAACGAGTTTATTCCTTAATTGCCCTGACGGCTCAACAACGTTATGAGCAATTTGTAAAAGAACGACCCGACCTTGTACAAAGAGTTCCACAATACATAATCGCCAATTATTTGGGGATTTCGCCTGAAACATTGAGTCGAATTCGTAAAAATTAGAAAATGTTCCTAACAATTGTCATTAATTGATATTTATCAATTGTGCTGTAACAAAAAAACCCTCACCTTTGTTACTTATTTAACCACTATTATTCCCCTAAAACCAAAATTAAATATTATTAACCATTTATTAATTGGTTTTCATACAGATTCCGCCAAATCTGTGAAAGTGCAAAAGCCCGCCAGCATTTGCACTTTTTTTGTTTTAGATTGAGACTCAACGGAAATCTTTATCCAATACTACCACTTCCGTAAAAACGTATCAAATCTTTAAAATCGGTATTATTTTTTCCTAAAAACCAAGGTCAAAATCCTCGGAATGTTTGTTTTATCATTCTCATCAAAATATTCATTTACTTCCAAAACTTCAAAGCCAAATTGTTTGGCTGCTTGCGTAAAATCTGAAATATTATGATTTAAACAGGTTACAATTTGAAGTCCTTCTTCGGTTTCAAATCTTGCTTTTGTGCCTGCATATTGCTTGAATGGATGCAGTTCGCCTACATATACGTGTGAACCTGTATGAGTAACCTCCGCAACTTTCTTGAAAATGTCTTCTAAGTTTTCGATATGTTCTAATACCAAACTAAAACCGACCAAATCGTATTGCTGCGTAGCAAAATCCCAATTTTGGTTAATATCTGCTTGGATGAAATTTACTTTATCAGCTTTTATTTTTGCCTTTGCTTTCAAAAGCATTTCTTCCGATAAATCAACCGAAGTAACCGACTTTGCCTTTGTGATAAACCATTCCGTATTTTTGCCCGTTCCACAACCGATTTCAAGGCAATTTTCAAAGGAAATATCTTGTAAAATTTCTCTCAAAGCCACACCTTCCAAATCACGAGTTTTGTTTTTATTAGTGTCGTATTGGTCTGCCCAAATATTGTAAGCTTGTTGTACGTTCATGGTTTTAAGTGATAAGCGATAAGTGATGGGTATTGAGCAATATTGAATTATGAATTTCCTGAATATAAACCATTCATAGTCAGTAAAATTTATTTCATATTCGTAGTTTACTACTCATCGTTCATAACGTCATCACTCCTAAATAAACCCCTTCGTGGCTTCTAAACTCTGCTCCCAAAACCATTCTACGCTTTCGTTCGTAACGCCATTATTTACGATTGAAGCGGGTTTTGATTTGGCAAAATAATAGCCATTTCTGAATCTGAGATTTTGAATATCGGTAGTAGCCAAATAAATTGAAGTAGCCGCCCCCTTTTCAACTGAAATCATAAACGGGCGAGCCAAGGCAAAACCAAACTTCAAAAAACCATTCATATCACTTCCAAAGTTAGATTTCACCACCCCTGGGTGTACCGAATAGGCAGTAATTGAAGAATCTTTTTGGTATTTTGCCAAGCCTTTGGTAAA
>JANPGQ010000069.1:0-1781 GCA_031423975.1 Cytophagales bacterium
CTTACACATGGAGTATGAATTGGGCTTGAGAGTAGCGGGACAAAGTGAGGCAATTGAGGCAATTTCGGATGCGGTGCGTCGTTCACGGGCGGGAATGCAAGACCCAAGAAGACCCATTGGCTCGTTTATTTTCTTGGGAACTACGGGCGTTGGTAAGACCGAATTGGCGAAGGCATTGGCAGATTATTTGTTCAACGATGAAAATGCGATGGTTAGAATTGATATGTCGGAATATCAAGAACGTCATGCTGTGAGCCGTATGATTGGCTCGCCTCCAGGCTACGTGGGTTATGACGAAGGCGGACAATTGACCGAAGCCGTGCGTAGAAAACCGTATTCAGTAATTCTTTTGGATGAAATAGAAAAAGCCCATCCAGACGTTTGGAACATACTTTTGCAGGTGTTGGACGATGGACGTTTGACGGATAACAAAGGTAGAATTGCTAATTTCAAGAATACCATCATCATCATGACTTCCAACATTGGTAGCCACATTATTCGAGAAAAAATGGGTGAAATGGAAGGTTGGAACAACCATATTGTGATGGAAAAAGCCAAAGAAGAAGTGATGGTGTTGTTGAAACAAGTGGTACGTCCAGAGTTTTTGAACCGTGTGGATGAGATTATCATGTTTGAACCATTATCGAAAGAAAACCTTCGTCAGATTGTTCAGATACAATTCCGCCAAATTCAAGAGCGTTTGAAAGAGCAAGGAATCATTTTGGAAGCTACCGAAGAAGCCCTCATGAATATCGCTGAAGAAGGCTACGAACCCACGATGGGAGCAAGACCTTTGAAACGAGTTATGCAAAAGAGAATCTTGAACGAACTCTCGAAAAGCATCTTAGGAAATTACATCTCGAAAGATTCAGTAGTGATGATGGAAGTGGGAGAGGACGATAAATTAAACTTTATCAACCTACCAACGAGTGTAGAAATATAGGATTGACCGAATAATAAGATTTTTTGTTAATAATTGAAGCTAAATCCTTTGGGTTTAGCTTTTTTTGTTAGGTTTGGGGGAGAATTTAAAAAACTAAATTTAAAATAACCATGAGAACATATTCAAAAATTTTGTGTATTGCGATACTATTAGGTATTACTATTGTTACAAGTAATTTGTGTTTTAGTCAGGCAACGCCCACAATCATGGCTAAACAAAATGATAATCCAGTGCCTTCTACTGGCGTTTGTGAGGGTACACCTAAAATTACCCTTAGCTTGACTAATGTTCCCCCTGATTCAAAATTTTCATGGACTGGACCCAATCAGTTCACTTCAACTTTTCAAAATCCTGACGTTGAGACAAATTTAGCTTCAAGCGGAATGTATACAGTTAATGTCACTAATACAACAACTACGAATAGTATTACTTCAACAATATCAATCGTAATTAATCCTAAACC
The DNA here is from genome assembly GCA_031423975.1 of Cytophagales bacterium. Classification (GTDB taxonomy): domain Bacteria; phylum Bacteroidota; class Bacteroidia; order Cytophagales; family Spirosomataceae; genus Arcicella. The sequence continues at coordinate 1,407 of JANPGQ010000069.1, forward strand.
TTCAAAAATTAAGACATATTTCAATATTGCAGGCAAGGTTGTAACATTGATAGCTTTGAGCGATGAACCTAATTATAGTTACTCATGGAAATCACCCCAAGGAATGACAAGTACCAGTAAGATTTTTGAAAATAATAATACATCCATTAATGAATTAGGAATTTATAAATTAGTAGTTAAGGGTAACAATAATTGTACAACAGAACTCACAACTGATATAACCAAAAACAAAGAAGAAATAGTAAAAACCGAACCTTTTGGTATTAATACTGAGGAAGAAGATAATGCAAGTTTTGATTATTATTTTTTAAAAGATTGTCCTATGTACCAATGCGACATATTAGGGAACTTGATTTCAAATGAAGAGATACCTAT
>JANPGQ010000070.1:0-2863 GCA_031423975.1 Cytophagales bacterium
AATGGAAGAGGCGAACAAACTATTAAAATTTGTAATCTCAATCGTGATAGTTTAATCATTTCACGACAAGATGTCATTACAGATTTTATTAAGAAAATAGACTTGGCTCTTAATTTTTGCAAAAACAATCAGTTTGATGCAAAAACCACTATTTTAACAATTCATATCGTTTTTGAAAGAGTTACAAGTGAAAGTAATGACATAGAAAAAGACTTTATACTACTTAGAAATTTTATCATAAAAAATCATATTAATTTTGAGCTTTTAGTAATTCCGCAATTGCAAAAAAGTGATAAAGAAATTGTTAGAGAGGCTTTCAAACTCTATAAAAACGGAAAACTTTAAAATAATTATTCACTTCCAAACAAACACAAATGAAAAACAAACTGAAATTCCTAATCCTCCTCCTCCTCATTGTTCAAAGCTCGCAGCTTATGGCTCAATTCAACGCCAACAAACGCTTTGAACAGATGGAGAATTTACCAACGCCTAATACCTATCGCACGGCTTCGGGTAGTCCTGGAAAAGAATATTGGCAACAACGGGCTGATTATGACATCAAAGCCGAATTGGACGATGTGGAACGTAAAATCACGGGTTCGGAAACCATTACCTATTTCAATAATTCTCCCGATGAATTACAATATTTGTGGTTGCAATTAGACCAGAATCACTTTGAGAAAGGAAATGATGCCGCTACTACTGCCATTGGAAGTATTGAAAGGGTTCGGACGGGACAAACTTCTGACAAAGCGGTTGTATCCGATGGGAAAGATTATGGCTATAAAATTTTCTCTGTAAAGGATACAAAGGGAAATCCTTTAAAATATACCATCAATAAAACCATGATGCGAATCGACTTGCCAACGCCACTAAAATCTGGCACAAGCACTTCATTTTCAATTGATTGGAATTATTTAATCACGGAATATTATGGACGTTCGGGTTACGAATATTTTGCCAAGGACGGCAATGTAAATTATTTTATTGCTCATTGGTTTCCAAGAATGGCGGTTTATAATGACGTGTACGGATGGCAACACAAACAATTTTTAGGACAAGGCGAGTTTACCTTGACTTTCGGAAATTATAAAGTGGCTTTGACAGTTCCAAACGACCACGTGGTTGGGGCTTCGGGAGAATTACAAAACCCCAATGCGGTACTTTCAGCGGAACAAATAAAGCGTTGGGAGAAAGCAAAAACTGCTACTCGTCCAGTCTTAATTGTGTCGCAAGAAGAAGCAGAAAAGGCTGAGAAAAATAAGCCCACAGGCAAAAAAACGTGGATTTACAAAGCTGATAATGTACGTGATTTCGCCTTCGCCAGTTCTCGTAAATTTATTTGGGATGCCATGCAAGTGGATGTTGAGGGCAAAAAAGTTTGGGCAATGTCACTTTATCCAAAAGAAGGAAATCCGCTTTGGGGACAATATTCAACGATGGTAGTAGCGCATACCTTACGCTCGTATTCAAAACACACCGTTGCGTATCCCTATCCAGTGGCATATTCGTGTCATTCAGTTGCGGGTGGCGGTATGGAATATCCCATGATTTCGTTTAATGGCGGTCGTCCAGAGGCGGATGGTACATATTCAGAGCAAGTAAAAGCGGGCATGATTGGCGTAATTATTCACGAAGTTGGACATAATTTCTTCCCGATGATTGTTAATTCAGACGAAAGACAATGGTCGTGGATGGACGAAGGTTTGAATACTTTTTGCCAATATTTGGCAGAACAAGAATGGGACAGAAACTTCCCTTCACGTCGTGGAGAAGCTCAATACATTGTGCCTTACATGAAGACCGACCCGTCTCAGCAAGTGCCAATTATGACCAATTCGGAAAACATCATGGCTTTTGGTCCAAATGCCTACGCAAAACCCGCTACGGGCTTAAATATCCTTCGTGAAACCATTATGGGGCGTGAATTATTTGATGCTGCTTTCAAAGAATACGCACGTCGTTGGGCATTCAAACAACCCTATCCTGCTGATTTTTTCCGCACGATGGAAGATGCTTCGGGCGTGGATTTGGACTGGTTTTGGAAAGGTTGGTTCTACGGAGTTGAACCCGTAAATCAATCACTTGAAAACGTGGAATGGTTTGGGATTGATAACCTGTCGCCCGAAAAGAAAAACGAAAAAGCCAAGTCTGAAGCCGCCGCTAAGCGTGAGACAATCAGCAATATCCGTAACAAAAAGGACATCCCGAAAACCGTGGTAGAAGAAAATCCAGATATGAAGGATTTTTATAATACTTACGACCGTTTTGCTACTTCAGAAGCCGACAAAAAGCGTTTCGACCAAACTATGTCGGGGCTAAACGAAGATGAGAAAAAATTGGTAGATTCCAACAAGAATTTTTATGTCTTGAACGTGAAAAACAAAGGTGGTTTACCCATGCCCATTATCGTAAGAGCCAATTATGAAGACGGTACAGAAGAGGTTTTTAGAATACCCGCTGAAGTGTGGCGTTTGAACGATAAAGAAGTTAAAAAGGTAATTCCAACGGATAAAAAAGTATCTAAATGGACACTTGACCCATTCATGGAAATTGCGGATATTGATACGGATGACAACGCTTTCCCACGTGAGCCAGAACAACCCTCAAGATTCCAAGTATTCAAAGGGCAACGCCCATCACAGCCAAACCCAATGCAACAACAAGCAAAACCGAATGCGGTGCAGGGGGCTAAGAATTAGAAAATTTGTAATTCCTCCAAAAAAGGGTTACAAGGTATTGGAAATCAATAATTATAACCCTTTTTTGTTTTAAATTAGATTTATAAAAAAAACAGTTTGACAAAGTTTAGTGATATGAATGGAATTTGTAAACTCTGCCATAGACAGGCAAAACTTGAAGA
>JANPGQ010000071.1:0-3442 GCA_031423975.1 Cytophagales bacterium
GGTAAATCTTGCTGCCAACACGTAAAATAAGAGAAAACTAAGCATGAAAGTAATGACCATCCCATAAAATTTACGGTGTCTATTTTTTCTCTAACTTGCTGAGTAATAAGCATATATCCTGCATAAAAAACGGCTGCACCAATCGCCATCAAGTGTCCAACTCCTACGTTTGGGTTTTGGATAAAATCTCTTCCTGCCACCATAAATACGCCAATCATAGCCACAAAAAGCCCAATCCAATAGGTTCTTGACAAATATTTTTTGAAGAAAATTAATGAGCCTAATCCTACAAAAACGGAGGCGTTATTTGCCAATAAAGTAGAAACCGAAGCCGTAGTGCGAAGAATTGAAAGATTCCACAAACTCATATCCAATACGAAAAGGAAACCGCCAAAAATTATCCAACTTAACGTTTTTACCTCGGGAATTTTAATTTTCTTGTAAATCCAAATGGGTAATAAACCCAAGAAAGAGAAAAAATATCGGTAAAACCCCGAAGTGAGGGCGGGTGCGTGAGCTAATTTGACAAAAATAGCTGACCATCCGATGCAAAATACACCCAAAAGAAGAAACAAGTAGGCTTTTATTGGCGTTTTATAAGTAGCGTTTTCCAAGATTGATAATTGTTTTTTTGAAATCCAATCTCATAAATTTGAGAGAATGAATATTATTTTCTAAATTAACGAATAACCAGCATCCCACAATCAATACCCCTAAATAATGATAGAAAAAGAATTTTTAAGCATCCTTAAACAAAAAGAATCTACAAATTTAGAGTTTAAAGTTAGGATAGAAAATCCGCATAAAGCTGCCCGAATTTTAGCGGCTTTTAGTAATACTTCGGGCGGAAGATTGGTAGTTGGTGTGAATGATGATAAGACCATTAAAGGTTGTTCAGAAGTTGAAGAAATGACTAAAATCTTAGAAGCTGCCAATGAATTGGTTTATCCCCCCATCGAAATCCAATATAGCTCTTATAATCACGAGGGTAAACGTAAAGTGCTGATTATCAATATAAAAGAAGGTACAAAAAAACCGTATCAAGCCATTGATGAAAAGCAAAAAGCTATTGTATATGTACGGGCAAACGACCAAACTACGCCCATAACTAAAGAAATGACTCAGATTTTGGATAGATATGATGAATCTGTCGATAAGGAATTATTAGCCCAACCCAACGTAAAAGCCTTGATTGTTTACCTAAAAAGAAACATGAAAGTAACTGCCAAAGAATACGCCAAATTGGTGAATATTTCGGATTACAGAGCCACAAAATTATTGGAAGGGTTGACTTACGGAGGAATTTTATTGATGTTGTCTAAACAAAAACCTTCTCAGTTTGTGTTAAAGAAATGGTAAAATCAGAACTATAACTTTTGAAAAATTGTCATTAGCCTATAACATTTCCCACAAAATATATACCCATGAATTGGAATTCATTATCCGACGTAAGTCAATTAGAAACTATCAAAGAAGAGTCGTTCAAGCAACCTATTTTGATTTTGAAACATAGCAAAACTTGCAGTATTTCAGGAACAGCCTTGAATCGTTTAGAAAGAAATTGGAAGCAAGAAAAGGTAGGTGATTTGAAACCTTATTTTTTGGATTTATTAGCCAATAGACCCTTATCAGCACAAATTGCTGCCACTTTTGACATAGAACATCAATCTCCGCAAGTGCTTTTAATAAAAGATGGCGTTTGTACTTATTCAGCCACTCATTTTGATATTTCATTTGCGGAGTTAGAGCGGTTCACGGTAAACGGTGAAGGGTAAACTGAAAAGGGTTTACGGTAAACGGTTCACGGTAAACGAATACAGGGAAAACTTCATTTTGCTAATTAAATTCTTCCTAAAAACCGTTCACCGTGTACCGTTCACCGATAATTTACAACCACTCAAAAGCGATAACCTGTTCCAAATCTGGATGTAAACTCAGAGAAACGGGGCATTTGTGGGCGGTATTTTCTAACTTCTTGATTTGTTCATCCGTCAAGACAAGATTTGTTTTGAGTTTGAGGTTAATCTCTAAACGAGCAACTATGCGGGGTGGTGTTTGCGACATAATTTTTGTAACTTCCACTTCCGAACTCGTCAAATCAATTTCATCCCGTTGAGCAACAATCGCCATTGTGGTTAGCATACACGTACCCGTAGCGGTTGCCAAAAGGTCAGTTGGTGAAAAGGCTTCTCCTTTACCCATATTATCAGTTGGGGCATCCGTAATTAGCTGATTTCCAGACTGTAAATGGGTTGAGGTAGTACGGAGGTCGCCCAAATAAGTTGTTTTTACTGTTGGCATGATATTAATTTTAGGTTGTTTATTGATTTCGATTTAAAATTTTAATAAATTTAGCCAAATACGTTTATAAAATATATTTTGTTTCAAAATTAATCTCATTGAAAAGAGGAAGATTATCGTGAAAAAGCTAAAATTTTTATTTCCAATAGTATCAATATTCTTACTGATAAGTAGTAATATTCACGCTCAACGTAGGAATGTGCTTACAAAAACACCTCCCAAAGAAGTGGTTGATGAGGAAAATTTTAAATCAATTTTATCCTTTGGACTAACCACCAATACCAATTCTGGACTTCTGGGTGGATTGATGGTTCGGAAAGAATTTATGATTGATAATAATGCTTTTCACCGTCAATATCACTATGTCAATCTGGAAATTGTGAGTGTAAATCATTACCGTGAAAGCACCACCAACGGATTAGGAAGCGGCAGTGGTTATGTGTATGGCAAACAAAACTATCTTTTTGCGATACGTCCACAATACGGGCGTGAGATAAATGTTTTTCGGAAATCATCCGAAGGTGGCGTAAATATTAATGCCATTTTGGCGGGTGGACCCACCATTGGTGTTTTGAAACCATATTATATTCAAGTGGCTTACGGAAGGGGAAATTACCGAGATGAAATTTTTGACCCTACCAAACACACCTTGAACAATATTGCAGGAAGTGGTGGCTTTTTTGAAGGTTTAGGGGATTCTCAAATTATTCCTGGCGTAAACTTAAAAGCCGCTTTAAACTTTGAATTGGACGCTTTTCGTCAATCGAATATTAGTTTAGAAATTGGTTTTTTAGCGGAAGCATACACCAAACAAGTAAATATTATGGCTCTTACCGAAAACAGAAGTGTATTTACTTCGGGCTATGTTACGATATTTTTTGGAGGGAAGAAATAGAAATATCATTCATTTAAAATTTTAACCCTTGCAAGCACTTGAACACTTGCAAGGGTTTTTTGTATCAAATCAGTAAGATGAAAACTAAAATCTGCGAACTCTGTAAAATCGAAGAAACTACTCTTTACCGAATCCAAATTCAGAAAGGCAAAACGTGGATTTTTGTTTGTGAATCTTGTTGTAATAAATCTAAAATTTCACCTAATTATCGTTACGGTGGTACTTGGAAAGGTTATCGGCATTAAT
>JANPGQ010000072.1:0-8946 GCA_031423975.1 Cytophagales bacterium
CAATTCCTTTATGATATTGATATTTTTACTCCGAGCAAGCAATATCCAAAACAGAATTCTAACCAAAATACTCAATGGAATTATCTGGCTTTTACTGATTCTTTTTAGTTTGAATACCATTGGAAACCTTTTTGCCAAATCCAAATTTGAATTATATTTCTTTACCCCCTTAACATTCATTTTAGCAATATTGTGTTCGCGAATAGTCATTAACAAAAAGTTGAAATAAGGAATGTATAACATTTAGCTGAATGTTTTTAAAACAGAAAAAAGTATTACTTCGGATAAATGCTATAAAACTATTCTTTTGTCCTAACAGTCAGCCTCTGACACTAATTATCTTTGTATCAGCTAATAAATCAAATTCTCAAAAACAGAATCATGGAAAATAAAGGTGTAAAAAGAAGATTAATTAATAGTCCAGTTGCAAGAATAATACTTGGGCTTTCGGTTTGCTTTGTAGTATTTATTATCACTCAAAATGTAACCAGCGGTCAAGGGTTCCCCCAACAAATAAAGCAATAAGAACCAATGGGATAACCATATATCATTTCAATAACGGCAAGATTTGTGGACATACACAAGTTTTCAACAAAGCAAAGGTTAGATGGCAGTTGGACTTTTAGATTAGAATTACTGATAAATCAGTATTGTAGAAAATTGAGATTAGAAAGACCTTTGTAATGTTATTGTAACACAATAAAATCAAAAACCTCAAACCTAAATTTTTATATTTTCACAAGCAATTTAATCAATTTACTTTTTAAATAATAACCCATTTTGCTACTGATTCAAAAATCAAGAGCGGGATAACCTTTGCCTAAATTTTACGAGAATTATTTATTTTTCATTAAACAATAAGATTATGAACTTATTTAGATTTACAATTACAACGATTATCTGGCTAATGGCAACAGCCATTTTTGCCCAAGATAAATTGACTTTGAGCGGATACCTCAAAGATGCTAAAAATGGCGAAGGACTCATTGGTGCTTCGGTTTATGTGAAAGAACTCAAAACAGGAATAAGTACCAACGTATATGGTTTTTATTCTCTGACACTTCCCAAAGGAACATACAACTTGGCATTGAGTTCGGTAGGGTATGAAAAAATGACAAAAGAGGTAACCATGTCGGCACAAAATGTTACACTCAATCTGGAAATGAACGAGGAAGGTAAATTACTTGAAGAGGTAGTGGTGAAGGCAAAACGGGAAGATGATAATGTAAAAGCCTTAGAAATGTCGGTGAATAAAATTGACATCAAAACCATCAAAAAAATCCCCGCTTTGCTTGGTGAAGCCGATTTGGTACGGGCTATCCAACTATTGCCAGGCGTTAGTACCGTTGGCGAAGGAGCAACGGGTTTCAATGTTCGGGGCGGTGGAATTGACCAAAATTTAGTGTTATTAGACGATGCCCCAGTTTATAATTCATCTCACCTTTGGGGATTTTTCTCAGTATTTAATCCAGATGCTGTAAAAGACGTAAAATTGGTAAAAGGAGGTATTCCAGCTCAATATGGAGGGCGAGTTTCCTCTATTCTGGATGTGAGAATGAAAGAAGGGAATACCAAAAAATTAGAAATAAATGGCGGTATTGGTTTGATAGTCAGTAGATTATCTATTGAAGCACCCATTATTAAAGATAAGGCTTCATTCATCGTTGCGGCTCGTAGGTCGTATGCAGACTTTTTGGCAAAACCTTTTTTACAGGAGAAAAACAAGAATAATTTATTTAGCTTTTATGACCTTACCGCAAAGGTAAATTACAACATCAATCAGAAAAATACAGTCTTTCTGTCAGGATATTTTGGAAGAGATGTAATTGGACAAAGGTTTAGCTTAAATTGGGGGAACAGTACCCTTTCGGCACGTTGGAATCATGTATTTAGTGATAAATTATTCATGAATTCTACGGTTTTTTATAGTGATTATGACTATTTATGGGACTCAGACCCTGATAAAAAACAACCAAACAATTCCTTTTCTTGGGCAGCTAATATTGTGAACAAAAGCATAAAGTCTGATTTAACCTACTATTTCTCCCTCAACAGCACCTTGACTTTTGGAGGTCAGCTTCTGGCATATAGTTTCAAGCCAGGTAAAACTTCGGTATCATCTGGAATTGGGACGTTAGATTTTAGTTTGTCCAACAAAAACGGCTTAGAATCCTCAGTCTATATCGGGCATGAGTTGAAAGTTTCAGATAAATTCTCAATGCAATACGGACTAAGGTTTTCGCAATATGATTATTCGAGCGAGGCTGACGTATATTATGAGCGTTCGAGCGTTCCGAAATCTTCTGAAAACCCCGATGGCATTGCTTTGGAAGAACTAAAAAATACCAAGGGAAGTACGATTCAAACGTATCAAAATTTTGAACCTCGCTTCTCTGCTAAGTTAGAAATTGGCAATAGTTCTTCTATAAAAGCAAGTTACAACCGCATGACGCAATACATCCACTTGCTGTCTAATACTGCGGCGGCAACACCTTTTGATATTTGGACATCTTCGAGTAATAATATTAAACCACAAATTGTGGATCAAGTTGCGATGGGATTTTTCAAAAATTTTGGTCCAACGGGTAATGAATACGAAGCTTCGGTAGAGGGATATTATAAAGACCTAAAAAATCAAATTGACTATGCTGATAATACCAATCTATTCTTGAACCCAACTTTTGAAAAGGATTTGCTTTTTGGCAAGGGACGTGCTTATGGCGTTGAGTTTTTCCTGAAAAAGAATAAAGGAAAATTAACTGGTTGGGCAAGTTATACTTTAGGGAAATCTGAAAGACAAATTGAAGGTTTGAATCAAAACAATTGGTATCCTACTCGCTACGACCGCACCCACACATTAAACCTTGTAGGGCAGTATGAGCTGAATAATCGTTGGAGTTTGGGGGCTAATTTTTCTTACATAACGGGCGTACCGTACAGTTTACCAGAACAGAAAATTATTCAAGATGGCACTCCGATTCCCATCACGTCACAAGGAACACGGGGTAATGTTCGAGTACCCGATTATCACCGTCTTGACCTTTCAGCAACGCATCGAAACAAGCATAAACTATTCAAAAAGGGAGATACAGAATGGGTTTTCAGTATCTATAATGTCTATGCACATCGCAATCCATTTGCTGTTTATGGAAAAATAAACGAAGATAATCCTTTGCAAATCGACGGTATTCAACAATCAATTATCGGTTCAATGGTTCCTTCGGTAACTTATAATTTTAAATTCTAAAAAAATGAAAAAATCAATTCTTATCACATTAATTTCCGCAATGTCCTTATTTCTAACGAGTTGTGAAGACGTTGTTCAATTAGAAAGCGTAAAGACCGAAACCTTACTGGCAATTGATGGTACTATTACCAATCAACCAGGCAATCAAGTTTTGAAATTGACAAAATCGCAAGGATATTTTGACAATTCAAAACCGCAAACCGTACAAGGGGTAAACGTACAAGTAAAAGATAATTTGGGAAATGTTTTTGATTTTAAAGACTTAAAAAGTGATGGTACTTATACTTGGATTCCGAAAGTAGCTACTCAACCGATGGGAGTAATTGGCAGAAAATACACGCTACAAGTAAAAATGGAAGGCGAAACTTATGAGGCAGTTTCTGAAATGAAAAGAGTACCGAAAATTGATTCTATACGCTATCAATTTGAAAAAGCAGATTTTGGGCAAAAAGGTCCCAAAGAAGGATATGATGTACATTTTTTTGCCAATGACTTTAAGGGATTAGGAGATTGCTCAACCATGAAAGCATACAAAAATGGCAAGCAAATCGGTAAATTAGGCGATAATATTATTTTTGATGGAGGTTTTACAAAAGGCTCGGTGGCTGATGGCTTATTATTTTTAGAATTTAGTCGGAGAGTTTATACCGAACTTTATAGTGAAAATGACATAGTGAAAATAGAATTATATTCGATTACCGAAGACAATTTTGATTACCTTTCTCGGGTACAAAATCAAATTAATAATACAGGATTATTTGCCTCTCCAACGTCTTCGGTAGGTACAAATATTTTCAACCTCAATAAAAATTCGACAAAAAAGGCGGCTGGGTGGTTTGGAGCTTCGGCGGTCAATATACTGGAAACCAGAGTAGAAAAGACAAAAGCATCGACAAATTTGAAGTAATAAAATGCCTTCGAAATTTTATAATATTATTCTATCAATCTATAAAAAAACCTGTCCGCCAGCAGAGGTTTTTATAGATTGGCTTAGGGAGCTGTTTAAAGGAAATTAAAAATTTTGAAAATGCCAATTTTTCACAATCATTCATCTAAAATAACAAATCAAAATGTACAAAATACAATTTAAAACTTGCCAGCTTTTTTTCTTGCTCGTTTTTGGAGTTCCTTCATTGTGCAATTCCCAATGTATTAGAAAGGATTCTATTGATATTAAAGTGTTATTAGATTCTTTGAATAAAGTTCTAAATAATCATTATGTTTTCCCCGATAAAGCAAGAACCATATCCATTTATTTAGAAACTCAACTAAAAGAAAACGTGTACACTTCTGAATTACAAAATCCTCAAAAACTTGCAGAGCGTATACAAAATGATATTACTAAAATACACCAAGATCCGCATATGCACTTAAAATACGACCCAAGTTTTAGAATACAACAATACACTAAACCTTCTGTTGAGGAGATTAATCAAACTAAAAAATATTGGAAAGAGAATAATTATGCATTTACGAAGGTGGAAGTTTTACCTGGAAATATTGGTTACATTACTTTTAATCTATTTGTAGATGATGTAGAAAGTGCAAAGCCAATTATTTTTTCGGCTTTGCGTTTTTTATCAAATACATCAGCTATTATAATTGATTTAAGAGAGAATTACGGTGGTAGCCCAAATATGGTAAGTCAAATAGAAAGTTTCTTTTTTAAAGAGAAAACTCACATGAATGACCTTATCAACCGTTCAACCAAAGACACGACCCTTTTTTACGCCGACCCAGCAAAAGCAGATAGTTTAAATCTCTTAATGCCATTGTATATTTTAACCAGTCATAACACTTTTTCTGGAGCAGAAGATTTTAGTTACGGAATGCAAAAAGCAAATAGAGCAATAATTGTTGGAGAAACCACAGGAGGCGGTGCACATCCTCAAATGCCATTTTCGGTGGGGCAGGGTTTTATTATTTCTATTCCCTACGCCCGTTCCTTAAATCCCATCACTAAAACGGATTGGGAAGGCATAGGGGTGATACCAGATACAAAAGATAAAGCTCAGAATGCGTTATTAACAGCTCAGGAACTCATTTTTAAAAATCAAATGCTGGTGGCAAAGGATGAAAAAGAAAAGCACAAAAGTGAATTTTATCTACATTCACTTTTATCTAAAAATGAAGCTAAATCTCCTCCCATAAAATTACTAACACAGTTTACAGGAACTTATCCTGATGTCACAATTTATCTTGACAAAAATAGGCTTTTATGTAAAAATAATGATGATAAAAATATCTCTGAATTAAAGCAACTCAAGGAAAACTTATTTATGATTGACAAGAATGCCCAAATAGAATTTTTTAAGGATAGTGTAGGTATCTATTCTTTAATAAAGATTTATCTAAATGATGGAAGCGTTTTTGAGGGAGTAAAAACCCAATAGAAATATGGCAGCCGTATGTGTCTGAAAAAAGCCTGAAAGTTATTATTATCCTTTTTAGCTTTTTTCACGCCATAGAAAACCTTATTTTTAAAAGGATACCATCTTAACTTTTCAGCTCGCCCAGAATTTTGAGATTACATCATTACCTTAAATATACTAAGACATAAATATATAAATACAACTTTTAATTACCATTTTCATCATTCATAAAATTTTTATAATGGAAGTTATGTTAAGGAATATACGATGGTCTATATTCTAATATGAGCTTTCCCATGATTTCAATCTCGCTTTGTTTTATTTATCTGCTACATGGAGCCATCGGTGTATATGGGTTTTATATTCCACAAGTTTCAGAATAATGCAAGTTTCCCCTTATCAATATCCCATTCTGTATAATGTTTTGTACGAATTTTCTTTCATTTGTCATGGGTTGAGACCAGACTATAAAAACACCATTTACGCATGATTATTATAGTAGTAAACCGTGTGGTAAACCAATCGGTGACCCAGTATGTTAACTGATTATTTTACCATTGATTATCAAGCACCTAACGGTTCATTAGAAGGCTTTATGATAGGTGAATCAAATTGAATGCGTAGTTATGAAAGTGCCCCCCTTTCATACGATAGATTTTAACGGGTTGCTCAGTGCTAAGCACAAAACTATATAAAATATATCAGCCCTTCCTGCCAATTAAACTACAGAAGTATAGAATTTCAAAATAATTAAATTATTAACTTGAAATTCTATTGGTATCGACTATCCCAAGAATTCCACTTCATAGACTTTTACCAAAATTATTTGTTGACGTTTTCGTAATTAATGTAAAACCTTCAAAATAGCTAATTTTAAGTATAGGTTAATCCAATAGCATCTTTTAGGTGATTCAACCTGTTGTAGTCGCCAATATTTCGGAAAATATAAATGTTTGATGTATCATTTTTGATATAATTTGTTCGTTTACTTAAACCGATTTGCTTGGATTTATCAATACATTTGTTAAAATGAAAATCCAACATCTGAAATACATTTCACTTCTATTTTTTATCCTTTCTTGTACCTCCCCACAAGAGTATAAATTCTTCATTGGTTTTTCACAATGTACTACTGCCGACAGTTGGCGGAAAGATATGTTTGATGGTATGGAAAGAGAACTTTCATTCCATCCAGAAATGGTGCTGGAAATGAAAGACGCTAATAACAACAGTCAAAAACAGATTGTACAAATTCAATCTTTCATTAATAAGAAAGTTGATTTGCTTATCGTTTCTCCCAATGAAAGTGAAGCCATTACGCCTATCATTGAAAAGGCTTTTCAGGCAGGAATACCAGTTATTTTGGTGGATAGACGTACTGCGTCAAATAAATACACGGCCTTCGTAGGAGCGGATAATTTTTTGGTGGGTCAAAATGCGGGAATTTATGCCAACATCTTATTGAATGGCATAGGTAAGGTGATTGAAATTGGAGGTTTGCCAGGTTCTTCACCATCCATTGATAGGCACAAAGGTTTTTTAAGTGTTTTGAATAAATATCCTCAAATTAAAGTAGAACTTATAAATAGTAATTGGGAGAAAAATTCATTTGAAAATAATCTTGCCAAAGCGCTGCAAATTGACCCATCTGTTAAATTAATTTTTGCTCAAAATGATAGATTAGCTTTGGCTGTTCATCAGTTATTGCTGAGATTAGGACTTTCTAAAAAGATAAAAATCATTGGAGTTGATGGATTAGCGGACGAAAATGGAGGCTTGGATATGGTAAATAAAGGCATGATAAATGCCACAATTTTGTATCCTACGGGTGGAGAAGAAGCTATTCAGGTAGCGGCAAAAATATTGAAAAAAAAGTCATTTAGAAAAGAGAATATTCTTTTTTCAACAATAATTGATGCAAAAAATGTTCGAATAGTGTTATCTCAAACCCAAAAAATGAAAGGTCAGCAAGGTGATATTCTGAGGCAATCAACCAAATTAAAGACTTTAAATCAAACGTATTCTTCTCAACGAAACAGGCTTTATTTTATCACAGTTTTGCTTTCGATATTGATTCTTTTAGGAGCTTTGTTATTATATCTTTTGCGTGAAAAACAACATTCGAATAAGATTTTGGAAGAACAAAATCATGCCATTTTGGAGCAAAAAAATGAAATTGAAAAAGTTTCGATGCTGGCAAGGAAAGCAACGGAAGATAAAATGCGATTCTATTCTTACATTTCTCACGAATTCAAAACGCCTCTCAGTCTTATCCTTACCCCCGCCGAAGATTTATTACATCGAAAAAGTATTGAGCCCAAAGAGAATAGAACTACTCTTGAATTGATTGTTAAAAATGCTAATCGACTTTTAAGATTAGTTGACCAATTGCTTGAATTAAGGAAATTGGATGCGGGAAAAATTGAGTTGCACGGCAATCAAAATGACTTGCGGACATTTGTTAAGGATATTGTTGGAGATTTCAGTGTTAAAGCCAAAAGCCAACAAATTGATTTGCAATTTATATGCCCATTTCAAACCGTGCCTTATAGCTTTGATGCTGAAAAATTGGATAAGGTTTTTTTCAATATCATCTCCAATGCCTTTAAATATACACCAAAGGGCGGGTTAATTCATGTTACTTTACTGAAAAACGTAGACAAAATTGAGGTAATAATTGCCGATAATGGCATTGGCATGAATGAGGAAGAAAAAACTCATGCTTTTGACTTATTTTATCGAGGCAATCAAAATATCTCTTTGGGTACGGGTTTAGGATTGGCTCTTTCGCAAGAATTTGTAACCTTACACGGAGGGCAAATTGAATTAAACTCAGAGAAGGAGAAAGGGACTACTTTTAAAGTAATTTTGCCTTGTAATCAAGAAGGTTTATTTTTTCAAGAACCGATTGTAGAAATGGCTGTTTTGAAAGTACATCATGTTGATAATGATTTCATTACTGGTAAAAAAGCAATGAAACAAACTTTCGAAAATACTATAGTTCTAATTGAAGATAACCATGATTTGAATGATTTTTTGACTCAAAAACTATCTCAATATTATAATATTTCTGCCTCCGAAAACGCCGAAATAGGATGGGAAGAAATCCTTAATCACATACCAGATTTAATTATTAGTGATGTAATGTTGCCAGGAATGGATGGTTTTTCTTTGATTCAAAAAGTTAAAAGTGACTTTCGAACTTCTCATATTCCCGTTATTTTACTGACGGCAAAAGGGCAAATTGAGAATCAAATTGAAGGCACAAAGGCGGGAGCTGATGCGTATATTCCTAAACCCTTCAATCAGCAATTATTTGAAGAAAAG